>ONIT01000045.1 GCA_900317945.1 uncultured Pseudomonadota bacterium | reverse complement strand
ATTACTCCGACCACCTTGCGATTCGCTGACTCTTCCCTCCAGCGGGCGAGTTCGGGACTTTCACCCTATAGACAGTGCCCATGCCGAGCACACTAAAAACACCGTCTCCCGCTCTGGGATCCGGTGTTCCGCTTAACAGTCCGTACGGCTCAGGGATTACTGGTAGTCAGACTCGCCTGCGCCATGGATGGTGATCTGGGTGGTGCTGCCCGGATACTCATAGTACTCCTCGGACGCGCTGCCGGACGAAACCATCAGGTCAAACTTGCCGTAGGTTCCCTGAATGTTGATCTGGATCTGCTCGCCCGGAGCAAGCCTCTGTCCGCCCAGGAGGTTCTCCTCCCAGTTGCCGGAGCCGGAGTCAGAAATATACAGGCCGTCGAGGGTTGAGGCGCTGCCGTTGGTGAAGAGCAGGTTCTGGGCATAGGCAGAGGAAGCGAAAGCCATTGCAGCAGCGATTCCCGCACCGATTGCGAACTTCTTGAAATTCATGTTTATCTCCTGTAGGAAGGACAAAACAGATTAAGCAGTTTCCAGGCGTCAGAAATCCTGTCAGCTAAGCTTGGCTCTGTTCTGGGAAAACGCATTCAGCTGTCAGCATATGCACTGATACACAGTTCTGAGGCATTTCTGCCGCCTTCTGCTGTGCGTCATGACTGCGCAAAAGCAGACTTGCATCTGAACGCTACAGCCGCATAATATGAAAACAGACATCATACTGTAAACCATACCGAAGTGTAGGGGTGAGCAGAATTCAGCCAGTAAGGCCAGGCACGTCCGCTCCGCCGGATAAGCCGGTTCCGGGTGAAGAGTCTTTCGGATGCGGCTTCAGGGCTGCATTCCATGAAGCCTGGCGGGGTCCGGATGCAGATAAAAACCGGGGCACAGAGGCCTTCCTTGCATCCCGGCAATGAGGCATGTACGCGGAACCTGCCTCCCCGCGGCTGCGGCAGGCTGATCATTTTCCTTTCCTTTTTAAGCCAAGCGCACAGAATGGCAGATTTTTTATATGCTAAAATTCCCGAATTCGAAGAGCGTTTTGCATACTTCCGGTGATAAACAATGAGGCAGAAGAATATGTTCAATGGTATCCTGAGGCTCACCGCGGCGGCTGTCTGCGCGGCCTGCGTTGTGATTCCCGCATCTGCAGAACAGCTGTACAGCTGGACTGACGACAATGGCGTTACCCACTATTCAAGCCTGCCTCCGACCAACATCGAGACAAAGAAGGCCTACGACACCATAGACACCACCTTCACTCCGAGCGAGCGCGAGGCAAACAGGAAGTTCCGCGAGCAGCAGAAGCAGAACTCCGCTGACGCCGCGGCTGCCGAGGAGAGTAAGAAGCTCTGGGTCCAGAGGTGCAAGGACCTCGCCAACGACAAGGTACGCTTCAGCGAGAGAAGGATAAACGACACCTACTTCGCCAACGTCAGCAAATGCGTTGACTCAAGCTCGGGCGACACTGACGAAATCAAGGAGCAGAGGCGCCAGTGCATCATGAAGGCAAAGCAGCAGAGAGACAAGGAGTTCGCGGATCTCCCTTCGCCTGAGGACTGCGAGGCATCCTCTGCCGGCACTAAAAGCGACAGCCCAGAGGCTGACGCAGGCAAGGAAGCCTCAGCCAAGGCTGCTCCCAGCAAGGCAGCTCCCAAAAAGAAGAAATAAGGCTCCAGGCCGGCATCCGGGAATGAAATCATCTCCTTTGGCTCAGTGGTGCCGGCTCTCACCTCCACAGCGCCATGCAGTGAATGCCGGGCGCTGATATCAGGGCGTGCGCCCTGCCCCTTCACTCCTCACCTTTACGGCCTGGCTGTCCTCTCAGTCAAAATGGAAACTTGCGGGCCGGGCGAAATCATCCCTCTCCTCAAGCCCCCTCACATGCCCGAGGTTGTTCATGGAGCCGGTGATGCCCTTAAGGTAAAAGACCTTAAGGAGCGGGTGATCCGGATTGTCATGGTAGAGCTCGCGCACGATGCTGCTCTTCTCCATAATCAGCTCCTTCACCTTCCTGTTCTCCTCAAAGACAGCCTCGGCGCTCAGGCGGATCCAGACCGTTCTGATCTCGTCATCCTGCAGGCGGCTCCCGCAGAGCTCGACAAACGGGCTCCTCTGCATCTCGGCGTACATTGACTTCTCTGAGTTGGTGCAGAACCAGAGCCTGCCATCCTCCATGACCATGAACTGCACCGGGCGCACCTTGGGGCGTCCGTCGAGCCCGATGGTCGCCATGAACTGCAGCCCGGTGCGATCAAGGCAGGCGGCCACTTCCTTAAGATCAGCTTCCATTGCGATGACTCCTCTCTGTGCCCGTGAATTCCGCCCGCCTCAGCGCGCTTTCCTCACCGACCTCGGATCGCAGGTGATCGGGCGGTAGATCTCGACCCTGTCGCCGTCATGAAGGATCTCGGAGGAGCCCTTCACCCTGCCCCAGATGCCGAACTTCACCGAGTCCCTGTCCTCTTTGGAGACGAAGGACATCAGATCCGACTTCTCAACTGCCTCTCCGAGAGTCGCGCCCTCCGCAAGAGTGAGGCTCTTCACGATCTGCGAGTCAGGCCTCGCGAAGACCGCCGTAACGCGGATTTTTCCGCTGTCCTTCTTTTTTCCTTCAGACTGTTCCATAGATTTTCTCCGACAAAAAAGGCGGCACACAGCCGCCCTCTTCTGACTAAGGCAAAAGGCCTTACTTGGCGAACTTTGCAGCAGCCCTTGCGATGGCGAGCTCCTCGTTCGTCGGAATTACGAATACCGGAGGAGTGTCAGGCATGGAGATCACGCCCTCGCCGCCCAGGCGCGCCTTGTCGTTCATCTCCTCGTTCATCTTATATCCGAGGAACGCGAGGTTCTTCAGGACCTCGGTGCGCATGATCTTGGAGTTCTCGCCGATTCCGCCGGTGAAGACCAGCGCGTCAACCCTCTGCAGGGGAACATAGTAGGAGGCGATGAACCTTGCGAGGCGGTAGGTGAACATCTTGTAGGCGAGGATGGCCTTCTCTTCGCCCTTCTCAACGCCCTCGGTTACGCCGCGCCAGTCGGAGGTCTTGCCGTAGAGCGCAAGGAGTCCGGACTGCTTGTTGAGGATCTTCTCGCAGTCATCGAAGCTGTAGCCGAGCTTGCCCATGAAGAAGACTACTGAAGGATCAAGTGAGCCGCAGCGGGTTCCCATGACGAGTCCGTCAAGCGGGGTAAGTCCCATGGAGGTGTCAACGCACTTGCCGCCCTTCACAGCTGTAACGGAGGCGCCGTTGCCGAGGTGGCAGGTGATGACGTTGGTGTCGGCGATGTCCTTCTTAAGCCACTTTGCCGCAACCTCTGCTACATACTTGTGGCTGGTGCCGTGCGCGCCGTACTTTCTGATCTTGTGCTCGGTGTAAAGACTCTCAGGGATGGCGTAGCGGTAAGCGTAGTCAGGCATGGTCTGGTGGAACGCGGTGTCGAATACGGTTACGTGCGGGACATTCTTGAAAATCTTGCGCGCTGCGCGGATGCCCTGGAGATGGGCAGGGTTGTGGAGGGGAGCGAAGGGAATGCACTTCTCGATGCCGGCCTCGACGGAGTCGTCAACCAGGGTAGGCTCTGAGTAGAGGTCTCCGCCCTGCACGATGCGGTGGCCGACGGCGATGATTGAATGAAGGAGATCCTCCTGGCCCTTGAGGACGGTGTCAGTAATGAACTGGATTGCGTCGTAGTGGGTTGCATTGGCGCCCAGGGAGACCTCGGTCTTCTTGCCGCTGCCGAAACGGTAGCTGATTCTTGCATCAGGAAGATTGAGAGCCTCGGCGAGGCCGCTGATGAATGACTCGCCGGTTACCGGATCGATAATGGCGAACTTGACTGACGAGCTGCCGCAGTTAATTACGAGAACAGTTTTTGTAGGAGTGCCCATGAGAAGAATCTACCTTCATTTATTCTGAAACCAAAACAGATAAAATTCTAACAGAAAAACGACACTCGGGATTAAAAAATCCCTGTGGCGCCTGCCGCCGGCTGCGGGGCAGAGGCTACTTCCCGCCTCAGTCCATACAGGCATGCCCCGCGTTTCACAAACTTAATCTTTTTTTTACAAACAATTCACAAACTGTGTTTACAATTAGCGGAGCACTTGACGGGCACTTGCCCGGGCGCTTTTTCATGCCCAGCGGCGCTGCGCGGAAGCGGAATACGGAAGCAGGACTTTTAACGGAAGATACTATGCAGAAAATAACCTCAGGCGAAAGGAAAAACTGGATTGACAAGGAAATCAGCTGGATTTCATTCAACGACAGAGTTCTTCAGGAGGCGCTCGATCCGAATGTGCCCCTTATTGAAAGGATCCGCTTCCTCGGCATCTACTCAAACAACCAGGATGAGTTCTTCAAGGTCCGCGTCGCCAACCTCAAGAGAAGCGTAATCATCAATGAGGACAACGGCACCGGCGACACCAGCGCCTCAGAGCTCCTTGCCGAGGTGCAGCACCGCACGAAGGTTCAGAGCGACAAGTTCGACGCCGCCTACGCCTCGCTGCTTGAGGAGTTCAGGAAAAAGGGGATTTACCTTCTCAACGAGAAGGAGATCGACGACCGCCAGAAGGAGTGGTGCCGCAAGTACTTCAAGTCTGTAGTCCTCCGCAGGATCAGGCCGATTATCATCACCGAGACCACCGATCTCGTATCCTTCCTCAAGGATCAGTACACCTACCTTACCGTCAAGATGACCGGCAAGGACAAGAGCTTCTACTCCCTCATCGAGGTTCCGACCGACGATGTCCCGAGAATCATCCCTATTCCGAAGAGCGAGTCCCCTGAGGGCAAGACCTGCCTCATCATCCTCGATGACGTAATCAGGATCAACCTCGACACCATCTTCAAGAGCTTCTTCGACTACAAGGAGATCAGCGCCTATGAGATGAAGATGACCCGCGATGCCGAGTATGACCTCTCCACCCAACTTGACCGCGGCGTCCTCGACAACATGAGCGAGAGCCTCAAGCAGCGCCTCGTCTCCATGCCGGTAAGGCTCTCCTACGACAGGGACATGCCGGCTGACATGCTGGACTTCATCAGGAAGAAGCTCTGCATCAGCGACAACGACACCATGCTCCCGGGCGCAAGGTACCACAACTTCAAGGACTTCCTCTCCTTCCCGAACGTCGGCGGCCCTGAGCTCGAGAACCCTCCGATGGAGCCGCTCCGCTCCTACCAGTTCGACTCCCATGACAACGTCTTCGACGCCATCAGCGAGCGCGACATCCTGCTCTACTATCCGTACTACAGCTTCCAGTACTTCACCGAGCTGCTCCGCCAGGCGTCCTATGATCCCGCGGTAACCTCCATCAAGATCAACATCTACCGTGTTGCGAAGAACAGCCAGGTTATTGACTCCCTCATCGACGCGGCGAGGAACGGCAAGAGGATCACCGTTGTCGTTGAGCTCAAGGCAAGGTTCGACGAGGCCAACAACATCCAGTGGGCAAGGCGCCTCACCGACAGCGGCGTCAAGGTCCTCTTCGGCATGCCGAGCCTCAAGATCCACTCCAAGCTCTGCGTCATCTCCAGAATGGAGAACGGCCAGCACGTAAGGTACGCCCACATCGGAACCGGCAACTTCAACGAGAAGACCGCGAAGATCTACACCGACTTCGCCCTCTACACCAAGAACCAGCAGCTCGCCGAGGAGGCCAACAGCGTCTTCGACTTCATCGAGTATCCTTACCGCAAGCCGCAGTTCGACAACCTCCTGGTCTCCCCGATCACCGCAAGGCAGCGCCTCTACTCCCTCATCGACGAGGAGATCTTCAACGCGCAGTGCGGCCGCGAGGCGTCCATCACCCTCAAGGTCAACAACCTTGTGGACAAGGGGCTCGTCAACAGGCTTTACGAGGCCGCTGACAGCGGCGTCAAGATCCGCATGATCATCCGCGGCATGTGCTCGCTCGTAACCGGACACAAGAACATCCGTGCCATCAGCATCGTTGACCGCTTCCTCGAGCATCCGAGAGTCATGATTTTCTGGAACGGCGGCTCTCCGAAGTACTTCATCAGCTCCGCTGACTGGATGACCAGGAACCTTGACTACAGAATCGAGGTCGGCACCCCGATTTTCGACTCAAGGCTCCAGAGGCGCATCAGCCGCATCGTTGAAATCCAGCTTGCCGACAACACCAAGGCAAGAGTGCTTGACGAGGAGCAGACCAACGAGTACGTCAAGAAGGATCCTGAGGCAAAGCCGATCCGCTCCCAGATGGAGATCTACAACTACCTCTCCGACCTTGAGGAGAGGCTCAAGAACGGCGAAAACGTCTGATAGGGACCTAGAGGACAGATCCTGAAAAACAGCAGAGGCCGCGCAGATGCGCGGCCTTTTTCTTTTCCGGGCCCGGAGCCAGGTGAATATTTCTCCCTGCCAGGCAGGCTGTCAAGCTCAAACCCCAATACTGATTCAGATCAGGCTCAGCCCATCGCTTCCGCACTCATTCGTCTGCCGGCAAATATAGGATATGCTCTATAATCAGGATGACGTGATATGCAAAGGAAACAGAGGAATGAGCACCAGATTTGATGATTTTCTCGAGGAGCAGCTTAAGGATCCCGAAATCCGCGAGGAGTATGAGGCCCTGCAGCCGGAGTATGCCGCCATTCAGGCAATGATTGACGCAAGAGTGCGTTCCGGAATGACCCAGAAAGAGCTTTCGGAAAAGACAGGGATTGCCCAGGGCGACATCAGCAGAATTGAACGCGGAAACGCAAACCCGTCGCTCCGAACCCTGCAGAGGCTCGCAAGAGGAATGAAAATAACGCTCAGGCTCGAGTTTGTTCCTGAAGGCAGCACTGGCGCAAATCTGCAGCCTGCCTGAAATCCCGCAGCCGAAGAGCCCATAAGCCAGAGGGGCTTTCCCGCCCCGGGACAGCAGGAATCAAACTGCCTCAGCAACGTCAGGGCATGCGCAGCAGCGCATGCCGGCTGAACCTGAAAATTACGGCAGGATTATCCTGCTGAACCCGCCGCCCTCGCGCTCCACGCGGATCTGCACTCCGATTCGCTCGTTCATGTCCTTCACATGCGAGATGACGCCAATCTGCCTGCCCGACTCGTTGAGGGACTCGAGGCAGCTCAGCACCGTGCCGAGCGACTGATCATCCAAAGTGCCGAAGCCCTCGTCGATGAACACCGACTCTACAGTAGTCCTCACTCCGTGGAGCTCTGACATGGAAAGCGCAAGGGAGAGCGACACGATGAAGCTCTCGCCTCCCGAAAGGGACTCGACCGGCCGGATCTGATCCGCGATGTCCCGGTCGCAGATCTCCATGCTCATGCCGGAGTCCGCCGGAACAATGAGCTGGTAGCGCCCGTGGGAGAGCGTCCGGAGGTGTAGGTTCGCGAAGGTGACCAGCTCCTTCAGCGTCAGGTTCTGCACGAAGTCGCGGAGCTTCTTTCCGTCGCTCGATCCCGCGAGCTCGTCAAGCTTCTTCGCAGCGTCATACCTGTCCCTGAGCCCCTCGAGCTCCTTCGCGAGCTCGTCCCTTTCCTTCCTGTAGCTCTCGTCCGCCCGGAGCTCGGCGCTGATGTCATCGCGCGTTCTGAGGTTGTTATCCTTTCTGGAGTCAAACTGACGGCGCCAGGTCTCGGTGATGAAGCCCATTCCGTCGGTCTGCACCTGAGGGATGAAAGCGGCGATGGAATCAAGCTTCTTCTTGGTATCGAGCGAGGTGCGGTAGAGATCCTCAGTCCTCTGCTGCAGCGCCGCGCACTCCCTCTCAATATCAGCTATGCGCTTCCGCTCCTCCCTGACCTGCTCAGCCGTATTGGCGGCAAGCGTGGAGGTTATGACATCCGGATCAAAGTTCTGCGACCTTACCATGGAGCGGAACAGCGACTCGGCGTCCGAAAGGGCAGGCGCGGCCTGGGAAATTCCTGTCTCAAGGAGCCTGAGCTCAGTCGACTTCTCCTGGAGCCTCGTGCGGCTCTCGGCGCAGCGCGACTCGGCATTCTTCTTCTCAGCGGCAAGCGCCTCGCGCCTCTCCCTGAGCTGCCGCTCGACCACATTGAGATCATCCTCGGCAAACAGCTCCTTCTTCCTCGCGGCAAGCGACTCAACCTCGCTGAGGAGCTGCGTGTAGTCATTCTGTGACTCGTTGAATACCGAAAGGAGCCCGGAGAGCTGCCTTCTCGCGCTCTCGAGGCGGCTCTCAGCTATGCTGAGCTGCTGAGTCAGATCCCTCTTCTCCTTGTCCCTGCTGACGTACTCCTCGCACCTCCTGTTCCACTCGCCGATCCTCTTTCTCCTCTCCTCCGGGGAAACCGAGCCGTCCCCGTAGAACCAGTCGCGCCAGGTCTCAAGGTTGTGGCAGCGCGTCGTAATCTTCGCCTCTCCGTCCCTGATCTCCTTGCGGAGGTTCTTGAGGCGGTCGGAGATCCTGGCCTCGTCGGACCTGGCGCCGGCGAGCTCCTTGCTGCTCTCCATCTTCCCGTTGACTGCCTGCTCGCGCTTCTCCTCGCGGTCAGCAATGAGAGTAGAGGTCTCCGACTCCTCCTTCTGCAGCTCCTCGTAGCGGGAGTTCTGCCCCTGGAGCGACTCGCTCTCGCTCCTGAGCTTGTCCTCCGTAACCCTGAGGGCCTCGGACACGCGGTCGAACGCGCCCTCGTCAGAGATGTAAAGCGACGGGTAGCCGTTCGACGAGGTTTTGTTCCAGGACTCGAAGGTCTGGGAGATGTCGGAGCTGATGTCCCTCAGATCCTTCTCCAGGCTCTGCAGCTGCAGCTTGCGGCTCTCGAGCTCGGTCCTCTCCCGGCTGATCCTCTCATCGAGCGCCTCGCACCTGCCGCGCAGCTCGTCAGCCTGCGCCTTGAAGCCGTTCATGGCATGCTCGGCTCCTGAGCGGAAGCCCTCGCCGTGGTATACCTGTCCGCAGAGCGGGCAGGGGCTCCCGACCTTGAGGAGGTTCCGGAAGGCCTCGACCTTGAGCCTGCGCTCCTCCTCCTTCACCAGCTCCTCTGCGGTGTCAGCCTTGACCTTGGCGTCATGGAGCTGCTTCTCCAGATCCGCTATTGTCACGGTTCTCTGCGAGATCTGCCCCTTCAGCTCGTCAATCGCGCCCTGCTTCTCGCGCCTCTGGCTGATTCTGGCTGTGATTGAGGGCACCATGCCGTCAAGCCGCGCCAGCACGTTGAGGCTCGCGCTGACCTTCTGCAGATCCTGCTTGACCTTCTCGTGGCTGCTCTGCGAGTACTGGGTCCTGATCCTCTGCCGCCTGTCGCGGAGCGGCCTGAGCTCGGAGTCAATCCTGCCGACAAGCTCGTCCTTCTCGCGCATCACTGCGTCAAGCGTTCTGAGCCTCTCTGCGACCGCCTTCTGCTGCTCCCCGCATGCGTCAGCGTCATCGACATTCCCCGCGAGCTTCTCGAAGAGATCATTGAGCGTCTGGTAGGTCTGGACAAAAGGCTCGCAGTCGCGGTTCTCAGTGAGGAACTTCCTTACTGCCGCGTCCTGCCCCCTGAGCTTCTCAATCTCCTTCCCGCCGTCTGCCACTGCTGCCTCGCCCTGCTCCTTGTCGGCTGAAGCCTTGTCAAGCTTGGCCTTCTTACGCTCAAGCTGCAGGTTCTGCGCCATGATCTGCTGCTCTATCGAGCGGGCCTTGCCCAGATCCTGGATTTTTCTCGCGAACTCTGACTCGTAGGCGGACTGGGCGCTGTCTGCGGCCTGCAGCTCCGCACTCCTCGCCTGAGCCTCTGCGGCAAGCGCCTCTACATCCTTCGAGAGCGAGGCCTGCCTATTCCTGCTCTCCTCAAGCTCCGTCCTCTTCCGCTCAATGTCATCGAAGCGGCTCCGGACCTCGCCGTGCGAGTCAAGGTACTTCATGATGTCGTAATGGCGGTCCATGTTCTGCTTCGCGAGCTCGATCTGGAGGCCCTCGACCTGGCCCCTGAGGCCGCTCAGCTTCTGCTGCTGGTCGTCGTAGTTGTTGCGCTCGCTGTCGTACTTCGAGAGCTGGGCGAAGATGTTCTCGATCTCGGTCCTCTCGCGGTCGGCCTGCTTGAGCTCATTCTGCTTCTTCGCGAGGTTCTCCGGCGAGAGGATCTTGGCCGCGACTCCCTGGAGCTGGATTTCCTTGCCGGTAACCTCGCGCTGCTTCTCCGAGGAGTCCTGGTGGATCTGCCTTGAGATGGCGGCATAGAGCTCCGTGCCTGTTATCCTCTCGAGGATCTTGGCCCTGATGTCGGAGTCGGCGTGGAGAAAGTTCGCGAACTCACCCTGCGGGAGGATGACAATGCTGTTGAACTGCTCCCAGTCAAAGCCGATGATGCGCCCGATAATGGAGCTGCACTCGCTGGGCTTCTCGGCAATGAAGCGGTACTCGCCGGATTGCTCATCATATTCCTGGATCCAGCGCTTCGCCTCCTGGAACCTGCCGTCCGCACGCTCGCGGGCGCGCTTCACCTCCCAGTGGGCGATGTAGCGCTTTCCCCTGACGCCGATGAACTCGACCTCAGCATAGCCAGATGCGGCAGTTCTCGTGAGGATGTTTCTCGGATCCGTGTCAGAGAGGTTCCCGAGGCTGTCCTTCTTCGCGCTGCGGTCCCTCTCGGAGAGCGTCTCCTGCTGCCCCTTGCGGCGCATCGGGAGCCTCACGGTCTTCCCATAGAGCGCGAGGGCAACCGCGTCAAGGATGGTGCTCTTTCCGGCGCCCGTGGGACCTGTTATCGCGTAGAGGCCGGAGCTCCCCAGGATGCCCTTGTTGAGCCTTATGACAAAAACCTGCTCATCCTGGCACTTGAGGCTTGCGAGGTTCTTTATCTTGATAGTCAGAATCTTCATGATCTGCCCTCCTCCTCACCGAGCTGCTCCCTGGCCTTCTCCACTGACGCCTGGTACAGCTTCATGATGTCATCGGGCACTGTCCCGGTGTAGCCGTCATAGGCCCACTTGCGCCTTAGCACCTCCTCCTCTGAAATCTGCTCGAGGTGCTCGATGACGCCTCCACTGCTGACTCCGCCGGCGCTGCCCTGATCGCGCCCGGTAACTATCCTCACGAGCCTCACCCTGCCCCGGACAATGCCGGCAATGAAGCTCTCGAGCCCCGGCTCCGGAGTCGTGATGAGAACAGGAACCTCAAGGAACGGCCTCTTCTGAATGTCAGGCTCGAAGGGGAGCTCCGCGGCAAGCTTCCTGAGGCTCTCCTCCACTGCGCCCTTGAGCTCGGGCTTGGCGGGCACCCGGTACATCCTGACGGGAGCCGGCACCTCGATGCTGTGATCCACCCTGATGCCGTCGCTGTCGCAGACAAGCTCCACCAGGCGGTGATGGTATGGAGGGCGCCCCTCATCCATGGAGAGGGCGAGAGGCGATCCGGAGTAGACGATATTCGGGGTGATGCTCTGATCCCTGTGGAGGTGCCCCAGGGCCGCGAAGTCATATCCGTCAAAGACTGAGACGGGAAGCGCGTGCTGATTGCCGCAGAGCACCTTCCTCTCCGAGAGCTCCGAGAGGAGGCCGTTCACCATGTAGCAGTGCCCCAGGGCAAGCGCCTTCCCGGTCGTTGAGGGAAGCGTCTTTATGTAGTCCAGCATGTCGCGGTAGATGCCGCCGATGCGGGACACCACGAGATCCTGCGTCAGATCCTCCGTGCCGCAGCCGATGTCCGCGACGCGGATGAAGGGCACTGCCGCGGCATAGAGCGCGACGTCGCCTTTGCGGTCATGGATGGGCACAGCCATCGCGGCGCAGTCGGTTGTCCCGTCAGGCTTCGTCCTGAGGCGCCCGATCATGGTGACGCCTATCGAGCGGAAGAGCGCCCCCGGGGCGTCAAGCCTTGACCAGGAGTCATGGTTGCCGCCCGTCAGGATGATGTCGGCATGCGGCATCTCCTCCCTGAGCTCAGAGAGGAAGTCGTAGGCAAGCTTCTGGCTCTCTGCCGAGGGGTTGCTGCTGTCGAATATGTCCCCTGCCACCACCAGGGCGTCGGCCTCCTCGGACTTCATCGTCTCCAGCAGGAATTTCAGGAAATCGCGGTGCTCGTTCCCGCGCTCGAAGCCATGCAGCATCTGTCCGATGTGCCAGTCAGCCGTATGAATGATCTTTACCATCTCGCCTCCCAAGTCACAGCCCGCTATTGTGGCACAGCCTGAGGATAAATACCTGACCTTCGGTCACATCCATGAGACGCCTGAATCCTCACGCGCGGAGGATCCGGCATGTGAGGCAGGTATCAAGTTTTAAGCACGCGGGAATCGTCATGAAACACCGTTTAGTGTATACTGAACAGCCGCCGGATTAGAAAAAGCGGAACAGGTCACGGCATCACGGATAAAGGGAAAAACAGCGTGATCCGGAGCCTTTGAGGACGCGGCAGAAGAGCGCCGCGCGCATTATTATAAAAACCGGGATAAAGCGGATGAACAGAGACAGCGCTCTTGCCTTCAGGATCATAAAGGCAAGAAGGACAGGGTGCGGTGAGTTCAGGAACCTCACCTTCACTCCTGAAAACGTTTGGACAGTCTTCGACAGGGACTGCGCGGACATGTTCCGCAACGTCAGCCTCCCGGTCGGGGACATTCCGAAGACGCTCGTTCCGTACGGCAGCAGGCATATAGAGAGCGTCAGGTACGGAAACCGGGTGCTCGGCGCGCCGGAGATCGAGCAGCTGCTCCTTGACGCCGGGATCCCCGGCCTTTTCGAAGGGAGCGGCTCCGGCAGGAATGCCCCGGGCAGGAAGAGAGCGAAGGAAAAGGAGAGCGGCGGAGACGCGGAGAGCGTGCAGTTCCCGTTCCCCCTCAGGATGAGCTGAAAGGCCAGTCCGAAAGATTTTCAGCCGGCAGGGCGTGCCCTGCCTGGCCGCCGGATCCTGCTTGCGGGATCCGGAAATGCCCAGGCAGGTGAGCCTGGCTCAGGTGTGAACCCGGTTCAGGCTCTGGATCTCGGAACTGATTCACAGGGTACGTCAGCATTTTTTAAGGATAAGCAAAATGTGGTTTAAGAATCTCAGACTATACCGTCTCGCCGACACCTTCAGCACTACGGCGGCAGATCTTGAAAAGGCCGTCGGGCAGAACAGATTCGAGCACTGCAGCGGGCAGAACACCTCCTCAAGCGGATTTGTCTCCCCGTTCGGCCACAGGTCGGAGTCGCTCGTGTTCAGCGGCCAGCAGCAGCTCATCGTCACCGCGCGCTTCGAGAAGAAGGTGATTCCTCCCTCAGTCATCACTGACGAGACCCAGAAGGTTCTTGACGCCGAGGAGCAGCAGACCGGCAGGAAGCCCAAGAAGAGCGACAGGGCGAGAGCCCGCGAGGCAGTGCTCGGCAAGCTTATCCCCCAGGCATTCGCCATCCACTCTGACGTCTCGGTCTGGATCGATCTCGACCAGCACCTGGTAATCGTCGACACCTCCTCCTCGAAGAAGGCAGAGGACACCCTCT
The DNA here is from genome assembly GCA_900317945.1 of uncultured Pseudomonadota bacterium. Lineage (GTDB taxonomy): Bacteria > Pseudomonadota > Gammaproteobacteria > Enterobacterales > Succinivibrionaceae > UBA2810. The sequence goes on along the minus strand of ONIT01000045.1, from coordinate 5,787 downwards.
CCCTCCTCAGGAAGGCCCTCGGCTCCCTCCCTGTGCAGCCTGCCGAGACCAAGGACTCCGTCTCCACCGCCCTCACCAACTGGGTTCTGGAGGGCGGCTCCACCGTTGAGGGCATGATGGTCACCAACGAGGTTACCCTCACCGGCACCGGCGACGACAACGCCGTCATCAGCGCCAAGAAGCAGGACCTCTTCACCGACGCCATCGCGAACCTCGTCAAGAACGACAAGGTCGTCACGAAGCTCGGCCTTTCCTGCAAGGACGGCGCGATGGAGTTCGTCCTCGAGGACGACTTCTCCATCAAGCGCCTCAAGCTCGCGGACGAGCTCAAGAACGGCGGAGAGTCCGATGCCGGAAACGAGGATCCTGTAGTCCGCGCCACTACCGACTACACCATCATGACCGGGCTCCTCAGCAAGACCATCTCTGATCTTGCCGGAGCATTCGGCGGCATCAAGCCCTTCTCCGAGAACGGGGACTAAGGAAGGACAGCCGGAGCAATCCGGCAGTGCCGGCGGGCTGCTCTGCCCGCCGGCAAGGTCAATTCAGAAAGGCACAGTCCGGACACCATGAACAAACCAGAACTTCTCTGCCCAGCCGGGACACTCAGGAATTTCCGCTACGCCATCGCCTACGGAGCCGACGCCGTCTACTGCGGCGCCCCGCGCTACAGCCTCAGGGTGAGGAACAACGACTTCTCCATCGACAACCTCAGGATCGGGATTGATGAGGCCCATGCGGCCGGAAAGAAGGTCTACGTCGTAACCAACGTCCAGCCGCACAGCTCCAAGCTTGACACCTTCAGCCGCGACATCCAGGAGATGGCGGCGCTGAAGCCCGACGCGTTCATCGTCTCCGATCCGGGCGTGATTTTCCTCATCAGGAAGCTCGGCATCGACGTTCCCCTCCACATCTCCGTGCAGGCGAACAGCGTCAACTGGGCCGACGTCGAGTTCTGGAAGGGCGAGGGCGCCTCGCGCGTCATCCTCTCCCGGGAGCTCTCGATTGGCGAGATCAGGGACATCCGCGAGAAATGCCCTGACATCGAGCTCGAGGTGTTCGTGCACGGCGCGCTCTGCGTCGCGAGCTCCGGAAGGTGCCTGCTCTCAGGCTACATGTGCCGGAGGGACGCGAACCAGGGCGCCTGCACCAACTCCTGCCGCTGGGACTACAGCGTCTACCGCGGAAAGCTTGACGACAACGGAGCGATAGTTCCGGAGAAATCCGAGGCCGAGTGCCTCGCTGAGAGCGCCGCTGACGGTGAGAGGCCGGTCGCGCTCATCGAGGAGAAGGCCAACCGCCCCGGCGAGCTGATGCCTCTTTTCGAGGACGAGCACGGCGCCTACATCCTGAACTCGAAGGATCTCTGCGCGGTAAGGCATGTCGCCGAGCTCGCGGAGATTGGAGTAGACTCCCTGAAGATTGAGGGACGCACCAAGTCCGCCTACTATGTCGCAAGGACCGCCTCCGCGTACCGCCGCGCCATTGACGACGCAGCAGCCGGAAAGCCCTTCGACGAGGGGCTCTACAATGAGCTCATGCAGGTCGCGTCCCGCGGCTACACTGACGGGTTCCTTTCCCGCCACACCACTGAGGAGATGCAGAACTACGCGGTAGGCTACTCTGAGTCCGAGACCGAGCTCCTCGTTGGCGACATCCTCGGCACCACACCTAACGGGCATCTCGACATCAAGGTCAGGAACCACTTTGAGGTCGGGGACGACATCCTCGTGGTAACGCCCTCCGGCAACTCGCGCGCCAAAATCACCTCCATGGAGGAGAACGGGAAGCCTGCGCAGGCCGCGCTCGGAAGCGGGCACCAGGTCTACATCACGACCGAGCCCGCGGTCAGCGTCAGCGGCACCTACTGCATGATCGTGAAGCTCCTGAAGCCTAAGGCAAAGCAGGAGCCTGCCAAGCCTTCCGAGGAGAAGAAGGGCTGATGAGCTGCCGGGTCCTTGAGAGCTGCATCGGGTGCGACATGTGCGTCCTGGAGTGCCCGAATGACGCCATCACCGAAAAGGACGGCGTCTACACCATCAACGAGGATCTCTGCACTGAGTGCGTCGGCTTCTACAAGTCGCCCCAGTGCATGAGGGTCTGCGCGGTGAAGGCTATCGCGAGGAACCCGGAGAGGCCGGAGACCCATGATGAGCTACTCGAGAAGGCCAGGAGAATCCACTCAGTTCTTCAGAAATAGACATGTGCCAGAAGGTTTCAGCCTTCCGGCATTTTTATTTTGAAAATATGTGGTTGCGATAAAAAACGCAGATCCATCAAACTTTCCGCCATCGATTTTCCCGGCAGCAGCATTGCCAGGACCGGACAAGGAGAATTACCCCACTGGGGCATGGAGCTTAATAACATGTGTACATTGATGCAGAAGGATGTTCTTGCAGAGGATCTCGCTGAAGCAGCTGCCTTTATCGGCAAGAGGTTTGCGAACAAGGATGACGTTCCGCTGGAATTCCGCATGTGCGGACTGCTGAGGTATTTTCTCCTGACTCATGACGCGGCGGAGCTCGACTATGACGCGCTCTGCAGTGATATCTCGGCTCTGCGCAGCAGGTTCGAGGCAAAGCCGGAAGTGCCGGCAGAGGGTGATGACTGTTCCGTAACGGCCGCCAGAAGAATACTCAGGATGTACCGCTCCGGCCTCTGTACGCAGAGAAACAGGTCTCCTGCAGGAGCGGTCCTTGGCGGGCAGCCTGGTGCCGGGAAATCAGGTCTTACGGGCTGGTTTCTGAAACAGTATCCTGATTCCATATCCGTAAATGCTGATGAGTACAGATGCTGGCACCCTGACTATCAGAGATTCCAGAAGGAACTCGGAAAGGAAAGCGCCAAGGCAACCGCCGGGTTCTCCGGTAAGATTGCGTCAGAGCTCCTCAGGATGGCCGCAGAGGAGAAGCTCAATGCCGCAATTGAGGGGACATTCAGGACGTCGGAGGTTCCGCTCGGCACTCTGAGGCTATATAAAAGCCACGGATATACCACCTATGTCCTCATCAAGACCTGCCCCGCCTCCATGAGCTGGCAGCACTGCACCGAGCGCTATGACGATGCCCTGATGGAGAACGGCGGGAAAGAGAGGTTCACCGACAGGAAGATCCATGATTATGTGGTATCAGTGCTCGGGAAAAATGCCGATGCTGTCTTTGAGTCCGGGCTTGCGGATCACTTTTATGTCTTTGACCGGAACAATACCGTCATCTATTCGTCAGATTCTGCCGGCAGCGGTTCACTGCCATCGGCGGCAATCGAAAGAGAAATAAGAGGCTGATGTACATTTGCACGCCATGCCGCTGTTTCCCTTGCTGCGGCAGCTTTCCCGGAATTTCCACCTCACCGGCAGTTCGTTTTTAAGAGACTTATGGTGTGATATACTTCACAAAAGATTCTCTCTGCCAGAATGCTGATTTTCTTGCCAAACCAGGCTCAGAATGTCAAAATTAGGCAGGTTTTTGTTCTTTTATAAATAATGGCATCCCACATGAATCCACATCATCAGTATAGGGCATATCTCAACATTGCCGTCAAGGCAGCGAGAAGTGCCGGCAGGCTCATTGTCCGCAATTTCGAGAACGCAGACACCGTACAGGTCTCCGAGAAAAACAAGGACGATCTCGTAACCAATATTGACCGTGAGTGCCAGAGAACCATTGCCGAGACCATCCTCCACTTCTATCCCGAGGACAGGATCACCGGCGAGGAGAACAGCGCCAATACCGAGAACGTCAGCGCCGAGCGCGAGTGGATCGTAGACCCGATTGACGGCACCACCAATTTCGTCAAGGGCATCCCCCACGTCGCCGTCTCGATTGGCGTAAAGTTCCGCGGCGAGACCGTCGCAGGCTGCGTCTATGATCCCATTCTTGATGAGCTCTTCACCGCAGAGAAGGGAAGCGGCGCGCAGCTCAATGACCGCAAGATCCATGTGTCGAACAGGCAGTCTCTGAACGGCACCATCATCGCCGTCTCCTACCCGCACAGGAAGAGACAGTACCTTGATGAGTACCGCGACATGATGAACCGTGCCTTTGACAGGTGCGCCGACCTCAGGAGAATGGGCACCGCAAGCCTTGACCTCGCCTATGTCGCCGCAGGACGCCTGGACGGATATTTTGAGGCATGCCTCTATCCCTGGGACTTCGCCGCAGGCGAGCTCCTAGTAAGGGAGGCAGGCGGCTTCGTAACCGACTTCAGCGGCGACAAGGATGCCTTCTATAAGTCAGGCGCCATTGTCTGCGGCTCTCCCCACGTGCACAAGGCTCTCCTTGACTGCATTGCGCCTGATCTCAAGAGCTTCAGCAAAAAGCTTGAGGAAGAGCTCAAGGCAAAGGAAAAGTAATTCCACAAACAGGCGCTCCGAAAAAGGATGCGCCCCAAAAAAGAGAACCCCGGGGGCAGGATCTGCCTCCGGGGTTTTTGCTTTTGAAACGGAACCGGCTGTGAGAGCCGCCGGCATGCTTATGAGAATGCCCTGCCCCGAGCCTTCGCTGATTACCAGCCGCCGATCCTCATGACGGAGTCGATGCAGTTGGCCCTCAGCGTGCTGTCGCTGATCTTGTCGCAGTACGATGACTTCTTGGTCTTGATGGCGAGCTCCAGGTAGTCAGAGTCAGAGAGCACGCCGGTGCCGCCGCGGACGTTGTAGTCGTAGAAGCTGCCGTCGCCGTAGTAGCGGTTGGTGTTCCCGTAGTAGAACCTCTGCTGGTTGCCGTTCTGATAGCCGTTGCTGTAGCCATTGCTGTAGCCGTTCTGGTAGCCGTTGTTATAGCCGTTATTGTAGCTGCCGTTCCGGCCTGCCTCCGGATGCCTGTCGTAATAGCTCCCGTCCCCTGGGACATGGTTCTTGTCCTCGCGGTAATTCCTCTTCATCCTGATCCCGTCAGTCTGCTGGTAGTAGGCTCCGGCGCTGGCGCCTGTGCTCTCCAGTGCGTACTGGAATGAGCCCTCATAAACCGGATCCGCCCCGGCTGACAGGCAGGCTAGGATCCCTGCAGAAACAAACGGAAAAGCAGTCCAAAAGCGCATTTTCATGATGAACCTCCGAAACGTATGCCGGAACGGCTGCAGATGCCTGAGACCTGACAGCAGCATTTATTCATATGATGATAAACACAAATCAGAGGAAAGATCAAAATATTTCTCATCTCCGGAGCATTCCCGATGACGCACCTGCAGATACGGAACTCCGGGGCCGTCCGCGGCTCAGCAGCGGCCGGAAGCCTGGAGCAGAGGCTTTCCCATTGAGGTTTCCTCTGGCCAATGCACTGCAAATTTGTCAGTCTATGGCTGTCCGGCATATTCTGTCTGGCAAATTACCGGCAGTATTTTTGATTAACCAACTGAATCACCGTGTATTTTTTCTGGGAATTCATCTCTGAAAAGTGGTCAACCACTGGTTGACCGGCATATTCTGACAGATAATTGACATGAACAGCAATACGTTCAGACGAGGCTGCCGGAAGCGGCTGGTCCAGATAAAAAAGCCAGCGCCGGAAATTAAAAAAGGGGGCATCAGCCCCCTTCCTTATTCTGAGTTTTTCAAACTTTGTACTAAAAACTGTTATGAAGTGACTGTTGTCAAGGTTCGCGATATCTAACCTTGTCTATTTTCTACGTCCGCGATTTTCATCTTCTGTTCCCCATTCCTGTTCGTGATTCTTTCCTACTCGTCGTTCCGGCAGCATTTGTAAGGAGTCGCAATTTAACAGTTCCCGGCATTGGCCACTCTGTTATACGTGGATTGGTTACCGACAGGCTAATGGTTTTCGCCGAGAG
>ONIT01000008.1 GCA_900317945.1 uncultured Pseudomonadota bacterium | reverse complement strand
AATTTTGGGCAACCCTATACCTTAAACGATTTTTGAGAAAAATGCCTGCATAAAGGTTTTCAACGTCTTGGACTGCATGTGGTTCGTGCGTACGCCCTGACAATCTTTTGACGCGTGTCTCAATGATTGAACCGAGCTTTTCCTCCCCGCTCCGTTAGTCTGTATAATTTCCGCGGGGAGGAGTCCTGTTAATGGATCTGAAGGCTGCATTCACAAAGGAAAACCTGTCGAAGTTTATGACAAAGGGCATCGGAACGCCCTTTCTCATACTCATCGGCCTTTCCCTGATAATGCTCCCGATCCCCGCGTGGCTCCTCGACATCTCCTTCACCTTCAACATCACGCTCTCGATGCTGGTGCTCCTCGTCACCATCTACTCGAAGCGCCCCCTTGACTTCGCGGCCTTCCCGACCGTGCTCCTCGTCGCGACGCTCCTCCGCCTCGCGCTCAACATCGCCTCGACCCGAGTCGTGCTGATGCACGGCTCCGAGGGCGCCGAGGCGGCGGGCAAGGTCATACACGCCTTCGGCGACGTGCTCATCGGCAACAACTACCTCATCGGCTTCGTAGTGTTCGCCATCCTCATCATCATCAACTTCGTCGTAATCACGAAGGGCGCCGGCCGAATCTCCGAGGTAACCGCAAGGTTCACCCTGGACGCGATGCCGGGCAAGCAGATGGCGATCGACGCCGACCTCAACGCCGGGCTCATCACTCAGGACGTCGCCAAGGCAAGGCGAAAGGACGTCGCGGCGGAGGCGGAGTTCTACGGCTCCATGGACGGTACCAGCAAGTTCGTGAAGGGCGACGCCATCGCCGGCATCCTCATCATGGTCATCAACCTGGTGTTCGGCCTCATCATCGGCGTCTCGAACGGCATGACCGTGTCGGACGCCGCCGGACGCTACTCGAAGCTCACGATAGGAGACGGCCTCGTCGCCCAGATCCCCTCGCTCCTCCTCTCGATCTCCTCCGCCATCATCGTTACGAGGCAGAACGAGTCGAACGACATGGGAAAGCTGGTGCTCGGGCAGATGTTCTCCGTGCCGAAGCCCCTAATCATTTCAGGCGCCATACTTTTCCTGATGGGCATCGTCCCCGGCATGCCGCATGTGCCTTTCCTCCTCCTTGCCTTCGCCTGCCTGGGGGGAGCGTACCTCCTCGTGAGGCGCGAGAAGGAGCTTGCCGCGGCGAAGGCGAAGGCTCCCGCTGAGCCCGTGGGCGAGTCGAACGCCATGAAGCAGAAGCAGAAGGAGCTCTCCTGGGACGACGTAACTCCGATCGACGTCGTGGGGCTTGAGATCGGCTACCGCCTCATCCCGCTTGTGGACAAGGCGAAGGGCGGAGAGCTTCTGAACCGCGTGAAGGGCGTGAGGAAGAAGATGTCGCAGGATCTCGGCTTCCTAATCCCGGCCGTTCATATAAGGGACAACCTCGATCTCTCCCCGAACCGCTACCGCATCACGATTGAGGGCGTGAGCTTCGGCGAGGCCGACGTGTTCACCGACCGCAAGATGGCGATAAACCCGGGGCAGGTGTTCGGCGAGGTGCAGGGCACCAAGACCGTGGATCCGGCCTTCGGCCTTGAGGCGGTGTGGATCTCCGCAGATCAGGAGAACCGCGCGCAGGGCTACGGCTACACCGTGGTTGACGCGCCGACCGTCATCGCGACGCACCTCTCGCAGATCCTCTCCAACAACGCGGACGTCCTCCTCGGGCACGAGGAGGTGCAGAACCTCCTCAACATCGTCGCGAAGTCCTCTCCGAAGCTCGTCGAGGGCCTGGTTCCCGGCATCATCAGCCTCGGGAACCTCGCGAAGGTGCTGCAGAACCTGCTCTCGGAGGGCGTCCCCATCCGCGACATGCGCACCATCATCCAGACCATCGTGGAGTACGCGCCGCGGAGCCAGGATCCGGAGGTTCTGACGGCTGCCTGCCGCATCGCGCTCAGGCGGTTTATAATTCAGGATATCGTGGGAGGAGGCGATGTCATTCCCGTCATCACGCTTGCTCCCGAGCTTGAGAGGATCCTCCACAAGTCGCTGCAGAGCGGCGGGCAGAGCGGCGCGGCGATTGAGCCGGGGCTCGCGCAGAGGATGCAGAAGTCGCTTGCGGAGGCGGCGGAGAAGCAGGAGCTTGACGGCGAGCCTGCCATCCTGCTCACCTCGGGAGTGCTCCGCACGACGCTCTCGAGGTTCGTGAAGAACTCAATACCGGGGCTCAGGGTCCTTTCCTACCAGGAAATCCCGGAGGAAAAGCAGATTAAGATAGTAAGCTCAGTAGGGCAGCAGCGTCAGACAGGGATGATTAAGTGAAGATAAAGCGTTTTCTGGCAAAGGACATGAGATCGGCCCTCGAGCAGGTGAAGAAGGAGCTCGGGGCGGACGCGGTCATCATGTCCAACAAGAAGGTCTCGGGCGGGGTGGAGATCGTCGCGGCGGTTGACGGGGATGACGACGCATCGCTTCCCGATCCGGCTCCGGAGAGGCGCGCACCGGCGCCTGCCCCGGATGATGACTCCGGCCAGATAGGCTACAGCGGCCTCTCCCGGGCGGCTCTCCGCCGCCGCGCGGTGCAGGGCGCGAGGGACGGCGGCTACGCCTCTGCTCTTGGGCGCGGCGCTGAGGATGACAGCCTCTCGGATGACGCGCCGGTATTCGGGCGCGACGGCTCCGCCTCATTCGGCGGGGGCTTCGGCGGCGCGCCTGATCCTGCGCCAGCTCCCCGCTCCGGAAGGGGCGGCAGATCCGCAGCGCGCGCGCCGAGGGCCGAGCAGCCCGCATCCGATCGCGGCTCGTTCGCCGACTCGCTCTCCGAGCTCCTCGAGCGGCAGAAGAAGTACGCAGGCAGGCAGCAGGAGGGCGGGATGCCGGGTACGCTCGCGGAGCGCTCCGCCATGCAGAGGCCGGGGCGCGGGAGGGCGCAGGCTGAGAGGCAGCCCCTCACCCCGGAGAGGAGGCAGGGCGAGGTCTCCGGTCATGAGCTGCAGGCGATGAAGGACGACATCGAGTCCATCAGGAAGATGCTCCGCTACCAGCTCTCCGGCCTCATGGAGCAGGAGGAGGACCGCGTCGAGCCGGTGCGCTCCATGATCGCGAAGCTCCTCGAGAGGGGCGGCTTCAGCGGCAACTACGCGAGATCGCTCGCGAAGAGGCTTGACTCGGGCGACAGCCTGAAGGACGCCTGGCGCGAGCTCAGGGGCCTTCTCCTTGACGACATCTCAACGGGGCACGACGAGATCCTCCGGGACGGCGGGGCGGTGACGCTCATCGGCCCGACGGGCGTCGGGAAGACCACGACCATCGCCAAGCTCGCGGCGCATTTTGCGATGAAGTTCGGCGCCGACGAGGTCGCGCTCATCACGACCGACCACTACAGGATCGGGGCGTACGACCAGCTCCAGACCTACGGGCGCATCATGGGCTGCCCGGTGAAGAGCGTCTCGGAGATGTCGGACATGCCGGAGGTCCTCTACCAGTTCAGGAACCGCCGCCTGGTGCTCATCGACACCGCGGGCATGGGGCAGCGCGACGAGCGCCTCGGAGAGGAGCTTGACCGGCTCATGAGCTCGGCGCAGGTTCCCGTGAGCGCCTACCTCGTCATCCCGGCGACGGCGCAGAGGCGCGTCCTCGACGACACCTACGCGAGGTTCAGCCGGGTTGATCTCTCCGGCGCCATCATCACGAAGACCGACGAGAGCATGTCTCTGGGCGACGCCATCGGGGTGTGCATTGAGAACGGGCTTCCGGTAAGCTATGTGACTACCGGGCAGAGGGTTCCGGAGGACCTTGAGGCGGCAAGCGCCGACGTCCTCGTGCAGGCCGTGCTTGACGGGCTTGAGGACGGGACACAGGATTCTGACGGCAGCGCCGCAGGGCGGCGCGCGGCCGGCGGGCGGAGACGCTGAGAACAAATTTTAGCTGCAGGAAAAATAAGAAATGGGTGAGAATTCATTTGATCAGGCTGACGGCCTCAGGAACGCGCAGGCTGCTGCCCCCACGAACAACGGCAGGGTCAAGGTCATTACCGTAACCGGAGGCAAGGGCGGCGTGGGGAAGTCCAGCGTCTCCCTCAACATGGCCGTCTCCATGGCGATGCTGGGAAAGCGCGTCATGGTGTTCGACGCTGACCTGGGACTCGCTAACATCGACATCATGCTCGGGATCCGTCCGGAGCGCAACCTCTCGCACGTGCTCTCGGGGAAGTGCACGCTTGACGACATCGTGGTCGAGGGCCCTTACGGCGTCTACATCCTGCCCGCGACCTCCGGCACGCAGAAGATGACCGAGCTCACCACGGCGCAGCACGCGGGGCTCATCAGGGCGTTCAGCTCGATGAAGACCCAGATCGACGTCCTCATCGTCGACACCGCGGCAGGCATCTCGGACATGGTGCTCTCCTTCGCCCGCGCCGCGCAGGACGTCATCGTGGTGGTGTGCAACGAGCCGACCTCGCTCTCCGACGCCTACGCGCTCATGAAGATCCTCTCCAAGCAGTACGGCGTCTACCGCTTCAAGGTCGTCGCCAACATGGTGAGGACCCTGAAGGAGGGGCAGGATCTCTTCAACCAGCTCTGGAAGGTCACTGACCGCTTCCTCGACATCTCGATGGAGCTCGTATCCTGCATCCCCTTCGATCCGAACATCCGCCAGTCGATAAGGCGGCAGCAGGTTGTCGTGGACGCCTTCCCCAAGGCTCCCTCCTCAATCGCGATCCGCGCCCTCGCGAACCGCGCGCTCTCCTGGCCGGTTCCCTATCTGCCGGGCGGGCACATGCAGTTCTTCATCGAGAACTTCCTCAACGGCGTGAAGAAGGACTGACTCAATCATGCTGAACAGGGCCGGCGCTTACCGCAGGAACCGCGACTATGACGCGGAGCTCAGGCACTGGGCTCCGCTCGTCCGGAAGACCGCGCTCCATCTCATGGCGCGCCTCCCCCGGAGCGTGCAGCTCGACGACCTTGTGCAGACGGGGATGATCGGCCTTTTCGAGGCGCTGCAGGGCTTTGATCCGGGACGGGGGATCAAGTTCGAGACCTACGCGCAGACCCGCATCCGCGGCGCCATGATTGATGACCTCAGGAATGTTGACTGGGCCCCGCGCTCGGTGCACCGCAACGCACGCCTTATAGAGGACACCATGGCCGCTCTCGCGCAGGAGCTCGGGAGGAGCCCGACCGCGGGCGAGATCGCGCAGCGCCTCCGCGTCTCTCAGGACGACTACGGGAAGATGCTCTACGAGACATCGGTCTGCACGGTCGTCGGCATGGATGACCTCGGGGTCCCGGAGGACTCGCTGGTCGGCGCAGGGCAGAACGCCGGAGAGAACCAGGTGTTCGGCCAGATCGCATCTGAGGAGTTCCGGAAGTCCCTCGCCGAGGCCATCGAGCAGCTCCCGAAGCGCGAGGGCGTCATCCTCTCCCTCTATTACACCGAGGGGCTCAACCTCAAGGAAATCGGCCGCATCTTCGACGTGAGCGAGTCGCGCGTCAGCCAGATCCTGAACCAGGCGGTGCTTCGCCTCAGGAGCAGGCTCCGCGACTGGGTCTGATTTTCCGCCTTTCTAAATCCTCTAATCAAAAAAACTGGGATATCATGCGCATATTGTCGGTTGGGGCACATTGAAAGGGGCTCTGATCGTTTATACTTTTAAAATACAACTATAACAGCACTGTCCAGGGTGCAGCAGGGAGGCTGCGTTGAACAAGAACATGAAGATCCTGATTGTCGATGATTTCTCGACAATGCGCAGGATAATCAAGAATCTTCTCAGGGATCTTGGCTTTAACAACACTCAGGAGGCTGATGACGGCACCACCGCCCTGCCTATGCTTAAAAAAGGCGACTTCCAGTTCGTAATCACCGACTGGAACATGCCCGGCATGCAGGGAATCGATCTTCTGAAGGCCATCAGGGCCGATGACAAGCTCAAGTCGCTTCCGGTGCTTATGGTAACCGCAGAGGCTAAGCGCGAGCAGATCATTGAGGCTGCGCAGGCAGGCGTGAACGGCTATATCGTCAAGCCCTTCACCGCCGCGACCCTCAGTGACAAGCTGAGCAAGATATTCGCGCGTCTGGGCTAGGCGTCACTCAGCGCAATGCCGGCCATGGCCGGCGTTTTCAAGATTTCCGGGAGCACTGGGCGGCCGCCGGCCGGCCAGGTATAGGAGCATCAGATGGCTTACGAAGGCGTAGATCAGGAGATCCTGCAGGACTTCATAGTGGAGGCCGGGGAATATATTGAGAATCTGTCAGAGCAGCTCGTCGATCTGGAGAAGACTCCGGAAGACTCGGAGCTCCTGAATTCAATATTCCGCGCGTACCACACGATAAAGGGAGGAGCCGGATTCCTCAACCTCACGAACCTCGTCGACATCTGCCATGCCTGCGAGAGCGTGTTCGACGCCCTCCGCCACGGCAACCAGCACGTGAGCCCCGAGCTGATGGACACCATCCTGAAGGCGTACGACATCATCAACAGCATGTACGCAAGCGTGCAGAACCAGGAGCCGTTCGATCCGGCCCCTAAGGAGATCATCGACCGCCTGCACGCGCTCGCCCACGGCGGCGGCGCCCCTGCGGCAGCTCCTGCCCAGAAGCCCGCTCCCGCGCCGAAGCCGGCTCCGAAGCCCGCACCGAAGCCTGCCCCTGCACCGGCGGCAGACGCGGGCGGCGACTCTGACACCATCACCGAGGACGAGTTCGAGAAGCTCCTTGACCAGCTGCACGGCCAGGGCGTGGCCCCCGGCGCCGACAATGACAAGGCGCGCGAGTCGGACTCCACTGACGGCGACTTCGACAAAATGATCTCGGACCTCAAGAACAACGGCACGACGCTCCCTGGCGGCGCGGCGTCCGCCGCTGCCCCGGCAGCCCCCGAGCCGGCAGCTCCCGCGCCGCAGGCCGATTCCGGCGACATGACTGACGCCGAGTTCGAGTCCCTGATGGATCAGCTTCACGGCAAGGGCAAGGGCCCGGGCTCGGAGGGCGACAAGGCGGCCCTTCAGTCTCCCGCTGCCCCTGCGTCTGCAGGCGGCACCGGCTCGCTTGCCTCGAAGGACATCCAGACCGCTCCGAAGGCCGCTCCCGCGGCAGCCCCGGCGGCCGAGACGACCGTCCGCGTCAACACCAAGGTCCTCGACACCATCATGAACATGGTGGGAGAGCTGGTCCTCGTCAGGAACCGCCTGGTCAACATCAACGCCAACAAATCAGATCCGGAGATGAACAAGGCTATATCGAACCTTGACGTCGTAACCGCGGATCTGCAGAGCGCGGTCATGAAGACCAGAATGCAGCCGGTGAAGAAGGTCTTCGGCCGCTTCCCGAGGGTTGTGCGCGATCTCGCGAGAAAGCTCCACAAGAACATCGAGCTCAAGATGGTGGGCGAGGACACCGACCTCGACAAGAACCTGGTGGACGCGCTCGCCGACCCGATGGTCCACATGGTCAGGAACTCCTGCGACCACGGCATCGAGGAGCCTGAGGTCCGCGCCCGCGCCGGGAAGCCTGAGGTGGGCACCATCACCCTTGCCGCCTCGCAGCAGGGCGACCATATCCTCCTCACCATTTCCGATGACGGCGCAGGCATGGATCCCGCGGTCCTCAAGCAGGTGGCGATGAGCAGGGGCGTCATCGATGAGGAGACCGCGCAGCGCATGACCGACGAGGAGGCGTTCAACCTCATCTTCGCTCCGGGCTTCTCCACCAATAAGGTCGTAACCGACATCTCCGGGCGCGGCGTCGGAATGGACGTCGTCAAGACCTCAATCGCGAAGCTCAACGGATCGCTCAAGATTGACTCCAAGGTCGGCGTGGGCACCACCATCAGCATCAAGGTGCCGCTTACCCTCGCCATCCTCCCGACCCTTATGGTCCAGGTGGGCAGCCAGCCCTTCGCCATCCCGCTCACCTCGGTCAGCGAGATCTTCTCCCTCGAGCTCGGCAGGAACGTCAAGGTTGTCGACGGCCAGCCCACCATTGTCATCCGCGAGAAGGCCATCGCGCTCTTCTACCTTGAGGACTGGCTCGTAAAGCCTGAGGAGAGGAGCCATCCGGACAAGGGCTATGTCGTAATCGTCCAGTGCGCCGCACAGCAGGTCGCCTTCGTGGTCGACGGGCTCATCGGCCAGGAGGAGGTCGTAATCAAGCCTCTCGATGATCTGCTGCACAAGACCCCGGGACTCGCCGGCGCCACCATTACCTCTGACGGAGGCATCGCGCTGATCCTCGACATCCCGAACCTCTTGAAGTCGTACGCGCACCGTCACTGAGACAGAAGGTGAATAATGAAGATCAGAGTGCTGGTTGTCGATGACTCGACATTTTTTCGCAAACAGCTCACCAAAATCATTGAGGCGGATCCGGATCTCGAGGTTGCGGGCACTGCCGTCAACGGGAAGGACGGCATCGACAAGTGCCGCTCGCTGAGGCCTGACGTAATCACCATGGATGTCGAGATGCCGGTCATGACCGGCGTCGAGGCGACCCGCGCCATCATGGCGGAGATGCCGACTCCCATCCTGATGTTCTCCTCGCTGACGAAGGACGGCGCGTCGCTCACCTTCGACGCGCTTGACGCCGGCGCGCTCGACTACATGACCAAGAACTTCAACGATGTGGTGAGGGGCGAGAACGGCGCGGCGGAGGAGCTCTGCCAGAAGATCAAGAACATCGCGCACTCGAGGGCCCTCAGAAGGCCCTCCTCCCGCCCTTCGGCCTCCCCAGCGGGAAGGCCGGCCGGGAGCTCAGCATCATCCGTGAACCGCCTCGCCGGGGGCGCCTCGACCTCTGTCGGATCGGGGCTTTTCTCCCACCGCGCGCCCGCGCCCTCCTCAGGCTCAAGGCTCGGCAATATCGTGCGCCACGGCAGCACCTCCCTCAACGGCTGGAGCAAGATGAACGGCGGCCACCCGCTCACCATCAGCGAGATCATGGCGGAGAAGCGCCGCCAGGCCGAGGAGCTCAGGGCCTCCGGAAAGAGCGAGGAGGAGAGTGCCGAGGACAGGCTCAGGAACGTGAAGAACGTGCTGAGCGGCGCGATGGATAGGAGCGCGGCCGAGAATGCCATGAAGTCAGGCCTCGGCTCACGCCCGGCCGCCGGACAGGCAGGATCGGCGGCGCAGAATACGCTCTCCAGGATGAGATCCGCCTCGCGCGGCTTCTCCACAGGCAGCTCCGGCATCGGCGCGCGCCCGGTGAGGAGCCCGCTTTCGGGCGGCACCTCCGTATCTGCGAAATCGCCTGACGCCGCGCGCGGCACGGGGCTCCTCTATCCGGGCTCCCTTGCCCGCGTTACCGGAAAGCTCGACTACAGCCTCCTGTTCATCGGCGCCTCGACAGGCGGCCCGATGGCGCTGCAGAAGGTCATTCCGCTCCTCCCCGCGTCGTTCCCGCTCCCCGTCATCATCGTGCAGCACATGCCGGTCGGGTTCACCGAGCCTTTTGCCAACAGGCTTGACCGCTCCTCGAAGATCCATGTGAAGGAGGCGGAGCCCGGCGACACGCTCGCCCCGGGGAACGCCTACATCGCACCGGGCGGGAAGCAGATGATCCTCGAGCGCGCGGGCGGAACCATCAGGCTCAAGATCGGCGAGAGCTCGCCTGACATCATCTTCCGCCCCTGCATCGACCTCACCGCGGCATCGGTCGCCAACGTCTACGGCGGCAGGGTGCTCTCCGTGATCCTCACCGGCATGGGAGCCGACGGCTGCAAGGGCTGCTCGCTCATCAGGAACCTCGGCGGCACGGTCTGGGCGCAGAACGAGGAGACCTGCGTGGTGTACGGCATGCCGCAGGCAGTCATGAACGCGGGCGTTGCCTCCACGGCAATCCCTCTTGAGTACATTGCGGAGGCGATTCTGACAGAACTCAGGGGCGGCTCATGAGCTTTCTCGGCATAATCATCGGCATAGGCGCGATAATCACCGCAAACCTCATCGAGGGCGGCAACCCGCTCGCGCTTATCGACATCCCGGCAGTATTCATCGTGCTTGGCTCCGCGACCGGAGCCATTGTCGTGCAGTTTCCCTTCAAGGTCATCATCCAGGCGCTCAAGGAAATCAAGTGGCTCTTCGCGCCTCCCTCATATGATCTGCAGTCGCAGCTCGACTTCATTGATCAGATGGCCTCGACCGCCAGGCAGCAGGGTCTCCTCGCCCTTGAGAACAGCCTCGCGGGCGTCAAGGACAACTTCACCAGGGACGGCCTGCAGATGATTGTGGACGGAACCGACAAGGATCAGCTCATCACGCTCCTCGACAAGCAGATCGAGGAGATGGAGTACCGCGACGACCAGCCCGCCAAGGTCTGGGAGGCAATGGGAGGCTACGCCCCCTGCTTCGGAATCGTGGGCGCGGTGCTGGGCCTCATCCACGCGATGGGACTCCTCGATCAGCCTGACCTCCTCGGCCCCGCGATAGGCGTCGCCTTCGTCGCCACCATTTACGGCGTGGTCTCGGCAAACCTCATATTCTTCCCCATGGCCAACAGGTTCCGCACGATAAACCGCGGCAAGATGGAGTTCATTCTCATGACTATGGACGGCCTGGTCTCCATCGCGACAGGCGAGAACTCGATGCAGCTCAAGCGCAAGCTCTCCGCCTACCTGCCGGAAGGCTCCCAGGGGGTAGACGATGGCAAGGCGTAAAAAGGCTGCCGCCAAGGAGGACGCCGGCCGCTGGATGGTGTCCTACGCCGACCTCCTCACTCTTCTCTTCGCGCTGTTCGTGGTGCTCTACGGCTTTGCCATGTCAGCGCAGAGCGAGGTGAAGAGCATCGTGCAGGGCCTGGTGCAGAGCTTCACCGACATGGGCTTCGTCACGGCCCACAACGGCAACGTGGTCATGACGAGCGGCTACGGCGTCGACGGCAAGGAAGCGCCCAACAACTCGACCGAGGCGGTGATGAACCTGGTCAACGCCCCGGTGCAGGGCGCGGGCGGCGTCATCGACACGGGCGGATCCGCCTCAGGGAGCTCCTCGCAGCAGGGCGACCAGCAGAGCCAGGGCGTCAATGACTCCGCGGACGTCGTCGAGATGCTCTCCCAGGGCGGGCAGGGCGAGACCGACGAGTCGACGGCCGACTCCCAAATCAGCGCGGAGAGCGTTAACGGCGCGCCCCTTGACTCCGTGCAGCAGGAAATCTCCACCTCGCTCCAGGACCTCGTCGACGCCAAGATCATCGTAATCCGCCGCTCGGAGTTCTGGCTCACCATCGACTTCAACTCGTCGCTGATGTTCCCGCAGGGGAGCGCGACCATCCTGAACCAGTTCCAGCCCATCATCAACCGCCTCGCCGACGTCCTGGGGAGCATCAGGAACTACGTGCACCTCCGGGGCTACACCGATGACCGCTATGTGGGCGACGAGCTCTACCGATCGAGCTGGGAGCTCTCCTCGGCGCGCGCCATCTCGATGCTCCACGCGCTCGAGAAGAGGGGCATCAGCTCCGACCGCATGGCGATAGAGGCCTACGGCCAGTTCTCGCCCGTGGTCTCGAACACCACGGCGAGGGGGCGCGAGCACAACCGGCGCGTCGTCGTCGCCGTCTCCAAGTACGCTCCCGGCAGCCATAAGCTTCCGGTCCTTAAGGACGAGCCCGGAAAGGAGGGCGGCGGGGCGGCAGGCAGCAGTCAGGGCTATGACGTGAAGCGCGGCCCTGACGGCGGGGTAAAGCTTGAGGAGGACTCAGAATGATAGTCTGGACTATAGCCAATCAGAAGGGCGGGGTGGGGAAGACCACGACCTGCGTGAGCCTTGCGGGCTGGATGAAGAAGTCTGACATGAAGGTCCTCCTCATCGACACCGATCCGCATGCCTCGCTCACCAACTATTTCGGGTACGACTCGGACGAGCTCCCGCACACGCTCTTCAACCTCTTCACCGAGCAGAAGTTTGACGAGGGCTTCCTCCGGGAGCTCATCATGAAGACTGACTACGAGGGCATCGACATCATGCCGGGCTCCCTCGCGCTCTCGACCCTTGACCGGACGCTCGGGAACGAGGACGGCATCGGAAACATCCTTAAGAAGGCCCTGGAGACGCTCTCCTCAGACTATGACGCGGTGCTCATCGACTGCCCGCCGGTGCTCGGCGTCCTTATGGTGAACGCGATAGGCGCCGCGAGCCGCGTCATCGTCCCCTGCCAGACCGAGTTCCTGGCCCTCAAGGGCCTCGAGCGCATGATGAAGACCTTTGACGTCATGACCGCCTCCACCGGGCGGCAGTTCAGCTACCTCATCGTGCCCACCATGTACGACAGAAGGACGCGCGCGTCGGTGCAGAGCCTTGAGTCCATCAGGAAGGACTACAGCGCGAGCCTCTGTGGCAACTACATCCCGATTGACACCAAGTTCCGCGACTCGAGCCAGCAGCATGTGCCCCTTCCGCTCCTAGATCCGGAGAGCCGCGGGAGCCTTGCCTACCACGATCTCTTTGTAAGCATGATGAAGCTTGAGGGCATTGAGCTATGAGCGGCGATCTTCAGCTCGAGGCGATGAAGGGCTACTTCCAGTCGATGTTCCGGGAGACGGGGCTCGGGAAGACTGAGCCTGCTTCCGGAAAGGACTCTGCTGAGGCAGGGGAGGCGCGCGCCCCACTCCCTGAGCGGAAGCCTCTTCAGGAGGCTCCGGCTCCGCGCCCTGTAAAGGAGGCGGAGCCCGAGACCGACGAGCGCAGGAAGCTCCGCGAGCTCCTTGCCGCCGTTCCCTCTGCTGACACAGAGACTGAGACAAAGACTGAGACGAAGACAGAGGCTGCCGCTGAGACTGTCACGGAGACAGAGACTGCCGCGGAAACCGTCACCGAAACCGCTGAGGAGACAGAGACAGAAACTGAGACCGCGGCTCAAACTGAGGCCGCCGTCGCTTCGGAGACCGGAGAGCTCGTCTCGGAGAAGCACCTTGCCGAGGTTAAGGAGGAGCAGGAGGCAGCAGCAGAGGCCGCTTCGGCCGCGCCTGCAAAGCCTTCTGAGCCGGAGTGGGCCAATATCCGCTACGAGGGGGAGAGGCAGTGCCTCTTCTTCACGGCAGGCGGCATAAAGCTCGCGGTGAGGCTCGCGGATCTCGGCGGCATCAGCAACATGGCGCAGATTACGAAGATGCCCGGACCGGACTGGTACCTGGGGCTCATGCCGGTGAGGGACAAGAAGTTCCGCATCGTCGACACGGTGAAGTGGATGGTTCCGGAGAGCGATCAGTCCGCGCTGCCGCCTTACCGCTACGTGATCCACCTCGGATCGAGCGGCTGGGCGATAGGCTGCCACGAGCTCACGAGCTCGGAGAAGGTTGACGGGGAGAGCGTCAAGTGGCGCGAGACTCCCGGGCAGAGGCCGTGGCTCGCCGGCATCGTCAAGACAAAAATGTGTGTCCTGCTCAATGTTGAGGAGCTGGTCAAGCTTCTTGAGCAGGGTGTTGATATAAGATCATAGTGATCATGGTTTAGGATCCGGGGGATGTCTCCTCCGGCAACGCACGGAGAGTTAAGATGGCTGCAGTTGATGAGAAGAAGAATGACAAGCCTGCTGAGGGGAAGGCCAGCGAGGAAGTGTTCCAGTGGGTTACCTTCAAGCTTGAGAACGAGACCTATGGCGTAAACGTCATGCAGGTGCAGGAGGTTCTCCGCTATACCGAGATAGCGCCGGTTCCGGGAGCCCCTGACTACGTGCTGGGCATAATTAACCTCCGCGGCAACGTCGTAACCGTCATCGACACCAGGCTCAAGTTCGGGCTGATGCCTGCCGAGATCACCGACAACTCGAGGATCATCATCATCGAGGCCGAGAAGCAGGTGGTCGGCATCCTCGTTGACTCGGTCGCCGAGGTGGTTTACCTCAAGGCTTCCGAGATCGACGACGCGCCGAGCGTCGGCACCGAGGAGAGCGCCAGGTTCATCCAGGGCGTCTCCAACAGGAAGGATGATCTCCTCATCCTGGTCGACCTCAACAAGCTCCTCTCCGACAACGAGTGGGACGAGCTGAGCCAGTTCGCGTCCTGAGATGCTTGACCGGAACGCCATCATCGTCCTCTGCGTGGCCGTGCTGACCGTATTAATCGGCGGCGCGGTCGTATGGCTCTTCATCAGCCTGAAGAGGCTCCGCGGGGAGCTCTCGGAGAGCAGCGTCAGCAGCCTCGCCGCGCTCAGGAAGGACAATGACCGCACGCGCGAGCTCACGCTGAAGCTCGGAGCCTCCCTCACCGAGCTCCGCGAGGGACTCTCGGACACCGCGGCGAGGCTCGCCGAGGCGGAGAAGGATCTGCAGGACATCGCCGACCGCCTCAATGAGGTCGAGTCGCAGGATCCTGACGCCAAGATGTACAGCAGGGCGGTGAAGATGGCCCAGCACGGCGCGCCCCTCGCAGAGATCATCGATGAGTGCGAGATCAAGGAGGCCGAGGCGCAGCTCATCTACAAGATGTACGCACCGAAGGGCAGGCAGTAATCTGCTGCCGCCTCCCTGCCGGATTCCCCGTCCGGAAGCTGAAGAGCTCATGCTCTCAAATCAATACAGGAAATCTCATATTCAGCGCCATAATGATGCGCCTTAACGGAGGGACCATGGTTTCAGAAAGGCTGAGGAAAACCGCCGGTACGCTCGAAAGCCAGGGGACGATGAATTTCCTCGATCCTGCCACGCCGGAGCAGATCTCTGAATTTGAGAGGAAAAACGGAATCACGTTCCCGGAGCAGTACCGGGAGTGGCTCTCCTTCAGCGACGGCGGCGAGCTCTTCCTGCCGGCCGGATGCCAGCTGTACGGCGTCGCTCATCTTCCGCTTATAGATCCTTCTGACGGGAACAGGCCTGATGACAGCTGGGTTGCTGTCGGCGCGATGTGCAGTGGAGATGCAGTCATCTTCGAGAAGGAGAGCGGCAGGTTCGCCGTGTATTTTGCTGAGGAAGGCAGGCTTGATGACAGCCTTGTGTATAAGGATTATTTCACTTTCCTCGGGAGCCTCTATGATCTGCTCGGCATGGACGAGGAAGATGATGACAGCGAGGATGATGCTGAAGAAGATGATGAGTGCGGTGCGGAAGGCCCGGATGATGAGGAGAGCGGGAGCGGGGCAGCATCAGGACTGAGCGGGGAAGCCTCTGCCCCGTGGTACATAATCGAGCACGCAGAGAAGTGGGCCCGGGACGCCTGGAGGAAGCATCCGGAGCTCAGGGACTTCTACCGCACCAATGCTCTCGCCCGTATTGACGCTGAGCTCCGGTCCTATGACAGAGCTGATAAGATAATCCGCGAGCTGTACAGCAGCGGCTGGTACGACGCCTATTTCTACAATAAGGCGACAGGAAGGGACAGGGAAAAGGCCATTCACGCAAATTCCAGGGAAGAGCTGAAAAAGATCCGCCTTGCCGAGGCCCGCTCCTTCGAGCCTGATCCCGATGATCACAGAAAGGTGATGAGAGACTATTTCGAGGACCGCGGCAGCGACTGGATGTGCCGCGGGCTTCCGACCTGCTGGCAGGAGTATGAGGAGGTATGCAGAAATCCTCACTATGACGGCTCGCTCTCCTGGGATGATGGTGAGGATGAGGAATAGCCGGCCTGCGGATTCTGAAAACGGGGCGGGTGGGATCAGGAGGCCTCCCGGTGAGGCCGTTTCCCATAAGGCCTTAGAGCCGGGAACGTCAGACGGCCCGGGACATCCGGCCTCAGCGGGGAATTCAGCGGCAAAAGCGGGCGGACAGGGGACTTTATGAAGGACTGCCTGCTTTTATGGCCAGGGATAAGTGTTTCAGAGGGAAAGCCCGTGAGGCTTGCGCCCATGAGCGGTGATTCTTTGAGGAAATCATCCGCATCGTTCCTCTCCTCTGGCTTCAGCTTCAGATCGCTCACTCAGCAGGGGCAGGGCAGCGGCGGCAGCGCGCTTTGCGGGGAATCATTCCCGGTAGAGGGGCGGAATGCCTGCTGTCTCGCAGTGACCTAGAGAAAAAACAGTGATGCAGCCGGAGCTGTTCCGCTCCTGGATATCAATGAGTCAGAGCGCACCATAGAGCTTGGCTGCCCACTGTGGCATCAAGAGGTGAGCCTTCGGGCGGCCGCTGGGGCGCTGTATCCCGCACTCAGTTATGTCTTTGATGACCTCCGGTGCCTCAGATGCAGGACTGTGCGTGATGCTCATGATCCGGACTCT
The DNA here is from genome assembly GCA_900317945.1 of uncultured Pseudomonadota bacterium. Lineage (GTDB taxonomy): Bacteria > Pseudomonadota > Gammaproteobacteria > Enterobacterales > Succinivibrionaceae > UBA2810. The sequence goes on along the minus strand of ONIT01000008.1, from coordinate 25,764 downwards.
GCCCTCATGTGCGATCTGGGCTCTATGACGCCTCAGGCTCACTCAGGGGATAGAACCAGGGCGTCAGGATCTGGGACATCATCTCTGAGGAGTGGCCCAGGAAGCAGGAGTCGTTTGAGAGATATCTCCGGGAGGGCAATTTCACAGACGGCGGCAGGCCGGTCAGTCAGATCTCCCGGGAGCCTGATGCAGGAAGCGTATATCATGTGACGTCCGGCACCTGCTGTCATGATTGTCACAAGATTCACCAAGCCATATTTCTTTATGCGCACCATCAATCCGCGGAGGTACATAATGAGTGCTGCTGGAGCTAAGAGCGCAAATTTCAATATGCGCATGGATCCTCAAACCAAATCAAGTGCCGAGTCTCTTTTCAGGGAGCTGGGCATGACGCTGCCGCAGGCTGTCAATATGTTTATTGCCAGGGCACTGTCAGTCGGCGGTATGCCATTTGACATGAAAATGCCCAGGTATAACCGTGAGACTGAGGAGGCTATGCAGGAGGCGATTGATATTGGCAGCGGCAAGGTAAAAACCAGGATTTACAATTCTGCAGACGAACTGTTTGATGAAATGGACAAAGAATCTGGCAATAGTTAGCGCTGAAAGCTGAATGGCGGCTTTCGCCTATATCATATTAAACCAGACTGGCTTCTGGATTATCGTATTGAGGACAAAAGCCTGTTCCTGCTCTTCACGGGCAGGACTGTTCTCCGCAGCCTTCAGGAATCCCGGAATCTCATGGAAATGAGGCTGACCTCATTGAAATGATCTGCGGTCTTTGCGGCTTGAATTCATGCCATGAGGGCATGCCTGCCGCAGAACTCCGTACCGAAGAATTCTATCGAGACGGCCCCGTGCCGTGCTCCTGAAGGCGTAGCAGCCACTCAGATGCTGTAAGCGCGGTACAGCTCCTGGAGGTAAGCCTCATCGGTCATAGCCCTGGCAATTTCATCATTGCGGTTCTGTGCAGTCAGAAGCTGCATAAGCCTTAACAGTCGTTTTTCACCGATTTTTATGCCGCGCTCCTCACCGCGCTCCTCTCCGATTTTTATGCCGCGCTCTTCACCGCGTTTCTCACCGCGTTTCTCACCGCGCTCCTCTGCATCCTGAATGTCTGCACGGTAATCCATGAGATCTATTTCGCGCTTGATGTAATTCATGTGTTCCTCCTCGTTCTGGAAAAAGATCCTGGCCGCATCATAGGCATCACTGATCGCCGGATCGAGCATTGTCAGCTCTTTCTTCTCCTGCCTGCTCAGGCGGTTCGCGAAATACGACAGCCAGCGCTCCAGCTTTGTCAGATCCATGATCGCCTTCTTTCCGGCCCTCAGGAATTTGGGGATCTCAAGAAAATGCACCTCCATCCCCTTATCCAGCACGTCCCCCGACTCCAGATTGTTCATACTATACACCGCATGCGGGGATTTCTGCGGCAGGAGGGTGAATGCAAGAATGTTGATCGTGAGAGCATGATGAGCATTCCTGTAATCCTCGCCGGCAGGCAGCCCGTTGACATACATCTCAGCGCAGTACATCATGGCTCTCTGTCTCATGTTCTTATGGTTGATAACCTGCACCTCTACATCAACATGCTCGCCTGTATCAAGCTCGCAGGCAACGTCAAACAGTGAAGTTTTGTCTGCCTCGTTCTGCGGGATCTGCTCTGTCGGTATGAACGTAATATCCTTAATCAGGTGACCGAGTGACTTTCTGAGCACGGTGTTCAGGAAATCGATGGTTATGTGCTTGCGCTCCTCTCTGCCGAAGGTAAATTTGAAGAGCAGGTCGTTCATTGTATTGAAGTGATCGCTGTCGATCTCTTTCTGAATCTTTTCTATGCGATCCTTGCTGTCTGTCTTAGTATGTTCTGTCATTTGATGAATATCTTTCTTGTCATGTTTCATGTCTTGTATTAATTCCGGTATGAGCACGCTATGCCCAGCGCCGGAATCCTGGAGAGCAGCCGCAGATCCTGCGATGCATATTGAAAGGCAGATCAGTGCGTGCTGTTTCTTTAAGGAATGGTAACCTCCAATTGGAAGCCGATCAAATTTTAATGGAGATAAATATGTCATAGCGGATCATGTCATGCAAAAAACATGATTCTGCCGGGCTACGGGCACGTGCCAGGATCTGCAGAAAGCGGCACCGGAGAGTGTTACATGCATCTGCGGCGCGTTCTATAATCCTTGGTGCATTTGAGATGCGAAGGGGGAGGATTTTCCATGCAGACCAATATCTATGGACAGACAGTCGGGCGCCCGCTTCCGGGGTTCACACCGGGCGAAAAGCCTGAGATCAGCAGGATTGACGGAAAGTGGTGCAGCGTCGTGCGCCTCAAGGGGCAGGAGCTCACAGAGAAGGCTGCGGAGTGCTATCTCTCGATGAGCCCCGAGGACTGGACCTACCTGCCGCTTGAGCCGGTGGAGACCATGGAGCAGGCGCTTTCGCTCGCGGGGAGCATGGCCGCAACCGAGGATCCCTATCAGCTCGCAGTCCTTGACCGCAAAAGCGGAGAGGTTCTCGGCACGTTCTCCATCATGAGCCTCAATCCCGCAGACCGTAGCGCCGAGATGGGCTGGGTAATCTACGGGCCGAAGCTCAAGCATACAAGGATCGCTACCGAGGCGCAGTACCTGGTCATGAAGTACGTCTTCGAGGAGATGGGATACAGGCGCTACGAGTGGAAGTGCGACTCTCTCAACAAGCCCTCCGCCAATGCCGCAAGGCGCCTCGGCTTCACCTCGGAGGGAACCTTCCGGAACTATGTCGTCTACAAGGGCAGGAACCGCGACACCTCCTGGTTCTCGATAATTGACTCGGAGTGGCCTTCCGTAAAGGCAGCCTTCGAGAGATACCTCAGGGATGACAACTTCGATGAGAACGGCATTCAGAAGGAGCCGCTCCGCGCGAGGGCATTCCAGAGAGCCTGCGATGACGAGTCAGACTTCATGACTCTGTAACCGCATCCAGCGCCGGAAAATGATTTCGGTAGCGTCAAAGCTGGCTCCGGCAGGTGCCGGAGCCTTTCAGAACAGTGTGGTAGATCTCCCTTTCTCCATGGCTGCAGGGCCTGAAGCCCTGTCAGCAGAATTCATCAAATTTCGCATCCTGATGCTGATGAGCTGACGTCAGCCGCCGCTTTCTGCTTTTTCTCCGGATGAACGGTCTACGGAGTCTGGGTTACATGGCTGTATCCGGTAAGCGCGGTTGGCCAGTTTTTCGCTGCATGTCAGAGCGGAAATGCAGTCAGCTGCGGGTGAAAACACTGTTTATGATGCGGATCATTTGCCTTACGGCCGAAAGCCGTACAAATCTGCTGAATGGCAGAATTTCTGGAAAACATCAGATACAGCAAACGGCCTAACGGAAAGTCTACAAATGGCCTAACGGAAAGTCTACAAATGGCCTAACGGAAAGTCTACAAATGGCCTAACGGAAAGTCTACAAATGGCCTAACGGAAAGTCTACAAATTGCCTAACAAAAAGTCCACAAACAGCCTAACGAAAAATATACAAATGGCCTAACAAAAAATCTACAAACATACTAACAAAATTACTACAAATGGACTAACAAAAAGTCTGCAAACGGCCTAAAATTGACTGAAACGGTTTGATTCACGAGTATGTTTTAACTATATTGAAAATCATTATGAGAGGGAAGACAGCCAGATATGTATAAAAAAAGAATAGCAGATCAGATGCTTTCCCGCAGGCTTGCAGGAAAAGGAGCAGTCCTTATAGAAGGCCCTAAATGGTGCGGGAAGACCACGACTGCCAGGCAGCAGTCAAAAAGCATCCTGAATCTTGGCGACACTGATGTGCTCAGGGAAAGCCTCAATATGATTGGAATAAGCTCAAAGAAACTGCTTGAAGGTGATGTTCCTCGTCTTATTGATGAGTGGCAGACTATTCCCGCACTGTGGGACGCGGTACGATGCGCTGTTGATATCCGCGGGCTTCCTTCTCAGTTCATACTTACCGGCTCCTCGGTCCTGCCGGACGCTGATGCGACTGTTCACACCGGCACCGGAAGAATATGCCGGATGAGGATGCGTCCCATGAGCCTCTATGAGTCTGGTGAATCCAGCGGCACGGTCAGCATTCAGGATTTGTTTGACGGAAAGATACCAGATGTGCAGAACAACAGCCTGGACATCGACGATATAGCGTTTCTAACCTGCAGGGGAGGCTGGCCTGCAGCCACCCTGCTCAGCGGTGACATCGCCCTGGATCAGGCTTTTGATTATGTTGAGGCTGTTGCGGAAAGTGACATCCAGCGTGTGGACGGAGTAAAAAGAGATCCTAGGCGGGTGCAGAGGCTGATGCGATCTTTTTCCCGGAACATTGCACAGCAGGTCTCCTATTCAACGTTCCGTGCCGACATGCTGAGCCATGATTCTGAAACTTTGGACGAGAACACTGTAGCCGACTATATCAGAGCGCTCAAGCGGCTGTATGTCGTGGATGATCTTGAAGCCTGGAACCCGAATCTCAGGAGCAAGGCTGCCATCCGCACCAGCGATACGCGTTATTATGCTGATCCAAGCATAGCCGCAGCATCTTTGGGAGCGGGCCCCAGTGATCTGATAAAGGATCTCGAGACTTTCGGCCTGCTGTTTGAGTCAATGGCTGTGCGCGATCTCAGGGTTTATGCCGAGGCCCTTGACGGGAAGCTCTATCACTACCGTGACAGCTCAGGTCTCGAATGCGATACCGTCATTCACCGGCGCAACGGGACATATGCGCTTGTAGAGGTTAAGCTCGGCGGCGACGCTAAAATAGAACAGGGCGCGGAGAGCCTTAGGTCACTTGCCGGGAAAATAGACACATCGCGGATGCCGGAGCCTTCATTTCTGATGGTTCTGACAGCAGTCGGCAAGTACGCCTACAGAAGGAAAGACGGCATATACGTGGTGCCGATAGGCTGCCTGAAGCACTGATCCCGCTTGGCTTCCTGTGATCGGGATCTCCTGCAGTACTGATACGGCAGGCAGATGACAGCAGCATGGTGTCTGTCAGGAGCCAGGATAGGATACGCCTGACAGAAAAGCCCGGGCATCTGCCCGGGCTTTCTTATCCTTCTTCAGAGCTCTTCTGAAATCAGTCCCCTTTTCCGAACTGATCCCTGAATTCCTCCGCGGTCTTCTCGAAGCGCTTCAGCGCCTCCTCAATATCCTCCTTGGGGATGTTGAGGCTCGGGGCGATACGTACGACATTGGGGCCGGCGACGAGGGTGAAGAGGCCGTTTTTGTAGCCGAGGCGGACGAAGTCGCCGGAGTGTCCGGCGAACCTGTCAGCGAGCACGCAGCCGATGAGGAGGCCCATGCCGCGGATAAGCTGGAACACGCCGGTCCTCTCCCTGATGGCGTTGAGCCCCTCGAAGAACATCCCGCTTCTCTCCTTTACTCCGTAAAGGGTCTCCTTCGTGTTGATGATGGAGAGCGCCTTGTCAGCTACGGCGCAGACGAGCGGGTTGCCGCCGAAGGTGGTGCCGTGGACGCCCGGCCTGAAGCTCTCGCCAACGGTGCGCCTCGTGATCATCGCGCCGATAGGGAGGCCGCCTGCGAGGCCCTTCGCGGTCGTCATGATGTCGGGCCTGACGCCGTAGGCCATGTAGGCGTAGAGGTACCCGGTCCTGCCGTTTCCGGTCTGGACCTCATCGAAGACGAGGAGCGCATGGTATTTGTCGCAGAGCTCGCGGGCCTTCTTCATGAACTCCTTATCAGCGGGGATGATGCCGCTCTCGCCCTGTATAGGCTCCATGATTACGGCGCAGGTCTTCTCGGAGATATGCTCCTCAAGGGCCTTGATGTCGTTGAATGGGAGATGGGTGATCTCGGCAGGGCGGGGGCCGAAGCCCTTCGAGTACTTGTCCTGGCCGCCTACTGAGACGGTGAAGAGGGTCCTGCCGTGGAATGACTTCACGAAGGAGATGATCTCGTCCTTCTCCTCTCCGTAGTGCTCGAGCGCGTAGCGGCGGGCAAGCTTCAGCGCTGCCTCATTGGCCTCCGCGCCGGAGTTGCAGAAGAAGGCGACGTCGGCGAAGGTTGCCTCGGTGATGCGCTTTGCGAGGCGCAGGAGAGGCTCCGAGGTGAGCAGGTTGCTCACGTGCCAGATATTGTTCGCCTGCTCGGTGAGCGCCTTCACCAGCTCAGGATTGCAGTGGCCGAGCGAGTTGACCGCGATTCCGCCTGAGATGTCGATGTACTCGCGTCCTTCCTGATCCCAGACGTGGCAGCCCTGGCCCTTTACCGGGATGAAGTCCGGAGGGCAGAAAAGAGGGACCATGTACTGGTTCTGCCAATCCCTCGTTACTTTTTCCATTTCAAATCCTCACTCATAATACTGCTTTGCGGCACTATTTTATACTGAATAATTATGTTTTTCCACTGCATAAATATTCAGAAACAAAAATTCATTATACAAAAAAAGGCAGGCGGCAATTCTCTTGCCGCCTGCCCCTTTCAGCACCTTTAAGGATTTACCTGGTGCCGTAGACCACGATGGTCTTGCCGTGCGCGGAGATCTGGTGCTCTTCCTCAAGCATCTTCAGGATCCTGCCGACGGTCTCCCTCGAGCAGCCTACGATCTGTCCGATCTCCTGGCGGGTGATCTTGATCTGCATTCCGTCAGGATGGGTCATGGCGTCAGGCTGGTGGGCAAGCTTGACGAGCTCGCGCGCGATGCGGCCCTGGACATCGAGGAAGGCAAGTCCGCCTACCTTGCTGGAGGTTACCTTGAGGCGGCGTGCCATCTGCCTTGAGAGGCGCATCAGGATTTCAGGATTGACCTGGATGAGCTGACGGAACTTCTTGTAGGAGATCTCGGCAATGTCGCACTGCGTCTTGGCCTTTACCCAGGCGGTGCGGACCGGCTCGCCGGTCTCGTCGAAAAGTCCGAGCTCGCCGATGAAGTCGCCCTGATTGAGGTAGGAAAGAATCATCTCCTTTCCTTCCTCATCCTTGACGATTACGGTTACTGAGCCCTTCACGATGAAATACAGAGTCTCAGCGCGTTCGCCGGCATGAATTATTGTACTTTTTGCCGGGTACTTGTGAATATGACAGTGGGACAGGAACCAGTCCTGTGTCGGATCAGCCTGCTTTTTTCCTATCAGATCCATAATTTTTTCCTGAAAAGACTATGAGCAATCAAACCTGTTATGTTTTAAATACAAACACCATAATTATATCTGATAATTTAAAAAAAGCTTGTAAATGCGCCTCATACGACAGAATATTTTTTATTTTTTTTATAAGGAATCCCGCTACTGCGCCGTTTTCAGAAATTTCCAGCTTTGTCAATAGTGTGGGTTTTTCTGAAATTTTGTGAGACAGTGCACACTTTTCTCTTGCCATCCACGCCTGCCGCGGTTAAAATGCCCGCGCAGCCGCAGTTCCCGCTGCAGTGTTCATTGCTACCGGGTTAAATTCTATGCTTCGCGTTGCTGACGGCGTCCTTCTTCTTATTTTCATGGTCCTCCAGGCCGCCGGGATCTATCTTAAAAAATATTTTCCTGATCTTTCCCTTGTCCTCCGCTACGCAGGCGCCGCCTGCGTCTGGGCTGCCGCTTTTTTCATCTTCCAGCGCGTGAGCAGATCCGTCAGGCACCAGACCCTCACCATCGCGGGCATCGGGGCAGTGCTCATCGCCGTCGCTGTCGCGACCGGCAACGGCGAGGGCTGGTTCTCCGGCGTGGTCCTTGGGCCCATGAACATGATCCTGCTCTTTGTCTCGGTCTGCTTCCTCCGCCTCATGCCGCACTCCAGGAAGAACAGCGACGGCACCCGCGTCGACAGCAGCGTCTGGTACGGCAGGAAGGGCATGTTCGGGAGCACCGTCGCCGGGGCGCTCCTCTCGTCGGTACTCAATGTCGCGGCGGTAATCATCCTCGGTGACCGCATCTCCGATGACGGGAAGAGGAAGCTCTCGCCGCGCGAGGCGGTGATCCTCGGGAGATCGCTCTACACCTCCACCTTCTGGTCGCCGTTCTTCGTCGCGACCACCGTCATGATGACGCTCTTCCCCGACATGGAGCTCGCGCATACCCTGCCGTTCGGCCTGGGGCTCAGCCTGGTCTGCCTGGTCCTCGTCTATGTCTACTCCGCCTCGGGAAAAATTGCGGATGACGAGCGCGGCTACCCGCTCAAGTTCATGTCGCTCGTCATGCCGGTCTCCCTGATGATCCTCGTGTTCGCGGGGCACTTCCTCCTGCCCAAGATCCCGGTCGTCGCCGTAACCGCGGTGGTCTGCCCGCTCGCGGGGCTCCTCCTCATGCCGAAGAAGGGCATGAGCGCGGGTGACGTGGTGAAGAAGGGCGCCGGCTGCATTCAGATCGACAACGTGCTGATGCTCTACCTGGGCGTCGCTGTCCTCGCCGAGGGCGCCGGGATGGTGCTCCGCGCCTGGCCGCCGGTGTTCATCGGAGACCTCCTGAGCCACTACGGCGTGGTCGCCGCCATGCTCATGGTCATGCTGATGACCGCGCTCTCGTCGCTCGGAGTCCACCAGCTCATAACGATCAGCGCCACGGCTCCCGTAATCCTCACGGTCTTCCCTGAGGTGAGCCACTCGTTCCTCGCTCTGAGCTACCTTACGGGCTGGGGCGTGAGCGGCGCCTTCTCTCCGTTCTCGGCGGCGAACCTTCTCGCTACCGGCAGGTACGGAGTCGAGGCCGGAATGATTTTCCGGAGCAACCTCCTCTATCTCCCGGCGCTCCTCATAGCCGCTGCGGCGCAGTTCCTGCTCTACAGCATGTACTTCGGGCTCCCGCTCTGAGATATTGGGCGCTTCCCATGATCGAAAAAGGCAGGCCCATGGCCTGCCTTTCGTCTGTCACGCTGAGAGCGCTCTCAGCTGATCACCGCGCCCTTGTCGGTGCCGGTGATGAGAATGTCAGCTGGGCGCCTTGCGAAGATGCCGACGGTTACAACGCCCGGGATCTGGTTGAGCCTCTCCTCAAGAGCCTTCGGCTCCGTGATCTTAAGGCCGTGGACGTCCAGGATCTCGTTGCCGTTGTCGGTGATTACTCCCTCTCGGTAGACTGCCTCGCCGCCGGTGATCTCCTCGATCTGGGCCTTGACGTGGGTCCTTGCCATGGGGATGACCTCGATGGGGAGGGGGAACTTCCCGAGGACGTCCACCAGCTTGCTGTCGTCTACGATGCAGACGAACTTCCTCGCGGCCTGGGAGACGATCTTCTCGCGGGTAAGCGCTGCGCCGCCTCCCTTGATCATCTCGCGGGCCGGGTTGATCTCGTCTGCTCCGTCAACGTAGATGTCGAAGGTCCCGACCTCGTTGAGGCTGAGCACCGGGATGCCGAGCGCCTTGAGCCTCTCGGCTGAGCGGATGGAGCTTGATACCGCAGCCTTGATTTTGTCCTTTATATCCTTCAGATCGTCAATGAAGTAGTTGACGGTCGATCCTGTTCCGACGCCGAGGATCTGCCCGTCCTCAACGTACTGCAGGGCAGCCTTGGCGGCCGCCTTTTTCTTGTCATCCTGAGTCATTTTTGGTTTTCCATGAAGAGCCGTGTGCGGATTATACAGTTGTCAGGAGAATGTTTCAGATCCGGATAATTCCGAGCTCGGTCACAATTGCGGGCAAAGGCATGTCCCACTCCTCTGCGGGCACTGAGGGGATCTCCTGGCAGGAGAGGGCGAGCCCCACGGGAAAGGGTCCACTGCCTGTCCTCTTCCTCTCGGCAAGAGTCCTGTCGTAGAAGCCGCCGCCCATCCCGAGGCGCATGCCGCTGTGGTCGAAGGCGACGAGCGGCGTGAACATGAGGTCAATCTCCCCGAGAGGAACCTCAGGGGCAAGGGGACCGGGCTCCCTGATGCCGAAGCGGTCCGGGACGAGGACATCGCCATCCCGGTACACGCGGAAGGTCATCTTTCCATTTATAACGGGATCAACCCGCGGCAGGGCAATCCTCTTTCCCCTGGAAAGAAGCTCCTCAAGAAGGAACTCGGTCGGGAGCTCGCCGCGGTCTGTCATGTAGAGGGCAATGGTGTCCGCGTTCTGAAGCTCCGGGAGCGTAAGGGCAAAGGCTGCGGCAAGCTTTCCCGCATTAAGCCGCTCATCCGCAGCAAGCGACTCGCGCAGGGCCTTTATTTTCTTTCTGATCTCTTTCCTGTCAGGGGTATTCATGGATGTGTCCGGAATGCGGGCTTCTGTGGCCTTTGGGAACATATAAAGGAAGGGGGCGTCCGGCCCGGCGGGGCTCAGTCCGTGAACCCGAGGGTTCAGGTGGCAGGCCAGGCCCGCATCCTTAGGCTTCCCGGATTTTCCGGGCATGCTCACCGGAGGCGGCAAGGCTTCCATTTTTGAGATAGTCGGCTCAGGGAAATGTCGCCCCGGAGCCGGACCGGACTAATTGTCAGTCGCCGTGCGATGCGGTGAGGCATCACAGGGCTTTCATAAAGGGGCGTCCGGCCCGGCCCAGGGCTCAGTCCTTGAACCCGGAGGCTCAAGGTGGCGAGTCAGATCCCGTATCCTTAGGCTTCCCGGCAGGGCCGGGCATGCTCACCGGAAACGGCAAGACTCCCATTTACGTTAGTATCGGCTCAGGGAACATATTGCCCCGGAGCACGAACCGGACTAATTCTTCTCAGACAGAGGGCGCTGCCCCGGGAGCATTATCCTGAGGCGCAGTAGGCTGGCTCTCTGAGGGAGCGGCTGCCGCATCGGCAGGCGCGCTTTCCGGAGCTGCAGGAGGCTCGCTTCGCGCGAGCGCCTTCAGCCTCTCGCCGAGAGCCTTAATCCTTTTTTCAGTCCCGACGGGAACAGTCTCATCCTTCTTGAAGCGCTGCTCCTGCTGGATCTGGTCGAACGTTGCCATGATCGCGGTCATGAAGGCCAGCTGATCATTGGTCGCCTGCGGCATCTGGTTGTGGAGCCTTGCGATCCTGCTGTTGAGGCGAGACTCGGTCTCCTTATAGAGAGGCATGTCATCCTTCTTTCCGCGAAGGTTGAAGGTATACCCCTGGATATTGAGGCCCACTACCACGTTTTCGTCTTCAGCCGCCATTGCTCTTTCCTCTTCCGGCTGCAGGGCATCTGTCCTGCGCCTCTGTCTTTCAGCTATGATAACAGAAAGACATGCAGGTTGTTAACCTGCATGTGCCTGATCTTTTGCATGACCCGTCACATTTCCGCTCTTGCGGAAAGCGCCCTGCCGGGGGCGTGCGCTCCTTCCGCCGGAGATGCTCCGGAGACCTCATGGCTCTGCCAGGCGCCGCTCCCCAGGTGAGGCGCTTCCCGCCTGCCAGCCATCTGGAGCCCCGCTTTCCGGACAGCTTCCTCCAAAGCTCCCTTACCGGACAGATGAGCCCTTCTGTCCCGTAATGAACCTTCGGGCCTGTCTGACTCTGTGAACGCTATCGGACATTCTGTACCATAACTTCAGAACAGAATGTACGGTATCTCATCTAAGGAGGAAAAATGCTCAGACGCTGGCTTGAAAATGAAACGAAGGTGACGCTTTTCTGCGTGATTCTGGGCGCGGTCTCGCTTGCGCTCAGCCTTTCGGGAGCACTGGGTGAGCTGCTCCCCTTTGACATTGCCTGGACTGCCATAATCCTCTGCGGCACGCCGATAGTCACCGGCGCCTGCAGGGCGCTTGTCATGGAGCGCAATGTGAAGGCCGACATGCTGGTGTCCATCGCGCTCGTTGCGTCTGCCGCAACCAGGGAGTGGTTTGCGGCGGGAGAGGTGGCCATCATCATGCAGATCGGCTCGCTCCTTGAGGACTGCACCTCGGCACGCGCCAGGAAGGGAATTGAGGGGCTCGTGAAGCTCACGCCGAGGACCGCGCGCGTCAGGCGCGGCAGAGAGGATGTGATCGTGCCCGCGGAGGAGGTCAGGGTCGGTGACACGCTCACCGTGCTTGCGGGAGAGACAATTCCTGTTGACGGGATCCTCACGAAAGGCGGGACATCAGTAAACCAGTCGGTCATGACCGGCGAGTCCATCCCGGTTGACAAAAAGGAGGGCGATGAGCTCATCAGCGGCACGCTGAACCAGTACGGCACCTTCGAGATGCGGGCGGAGAAGGCGAGCGGAGACTCGTCGCTCCAGCGGATGATCGCGCTTGCCGAGACCGCAGACGCGGAAAAGGCGCCGGTTGTCCGGCTTGCCGACAGGTGGGCGACCTGGCTTGTGTTCGCTGCGCTCGGATGCGCGGCCGCCGCGTGGCTCCTTTCCGGCGATTTCGAAAGGGCGGTGACTGTGCTCGTGGTCTTCTGTCCATGCGCGTTCATCCTCGCGACCCCTGCTGCCGTCGCGGCCGCCATCGGCAACCTCACGAGGTACGGCATACTCATCCGCACGGGAGACGCGCTGCAGCGCCTTGCTGAAGTTGAATGCATTGCCTTTGACAAGACCGGAACGCTTACTTACGGGAAGCCTGCCGTTACGGAAATTGCTGCTGTCAGTCCCGGCAGCACGTCTGACGGGATACTGATGCTTGCCGCCGCGGCGGAGCAGAACAGCGAGCACCCCCTCGGGAAGGCAGTTCTAGCAGCTTGCATGAAAGGCGGGAGCCAGCTCCTGGAGGCCGTAAATACCACCGTGCTTGCCGGACAGGGCATAAGCGCTGAGATTGCATCACGCCGGGTTATAGTCGGAAAGCCGGGGCTCATGGAGCAGGAGGTGATTGACATGACGGGCGCGGCATGGAAGCTCAGGGAGCTTTACGGACGCGGCGCGACCGTCATCGCCGTCGCCGCAGACGGTACCCTCATGGGGCTTATCGCCCTTTCTGACACGGTGAGGGAGGATACGCCGGATACGGTAGCGGCGCTTAAGGAGCAGGGCATAACGCCGGTGCTCCTCACCGGCGACAATGAGGCTGCCGCAGGGAGCATCGCGCGCATTGCCGGCATCAGCGAGGTGAGAAGCTCCATGATGCCGGAGGACAAGATGAGCTTCATAAAGGAGAGCGGCAGGAAGACCGCGATGATCGGGGACGGAGTGAATGACGCGCTGGCGCTCTCCGGGGCTTACGCGGGGATTGCGATGGGAGGGATCGGATCAGACATCGCCGTTGAGTCGGCTGACGCGGTGCTCGTTAGCGACGACATAAAGCGCATCCCGTATCTCATGCGGATGACCAGGAAGTGCATGGCCAGGATCAGGCAGAACATCGTGTTCTCCCTTGTCATCAACTTCATCGCCATCATCCTTTCGGCATCCGGCGTGCTGGTCCCGGTAACGGCCGCGCTCTGGCACAATTTCGGCTCGGTATTCGTCGTGGTCAACGCGGTGCTCCTCCTCAGGGAAAGGGACCGCTGAGAAATCGGCCCCTGCCGGGAAGGGATCCCGCCAGGGCAGGGAAGGCGCCTTCTTTTTTTGCGGAGATGGTGCTTATCCCGGGATGCAGTGTGAGCCTGGTTGCGGCAGAGCGGAGCCTTTGCTACACTCTGTCCGTTAACGGACAATATGTTCATGACAGGCGTCAGGCGGGGGCATGAGAGTGACTGAGGATAAAAAGTACGACCGGAGGCAGAGGAGAAGCCGGTCCGCCGTGTTCGCGGCGCTCGCGAGGCTCCTCAGGAAGAAGAACTTTGAGGAGATAACCGTACAGGAGATCATCGATGAGGCCGATGTCGGCAGGTCGACCTTCTACGCGCACTTTGAGACCAAGGACGGACTCCTCCGCGAGATGTGCCGGTCAATCTTCGATCATGTCCTTGAGGAGCACCAGCACCGCGAGGCCTCTCATGACTTCTCGCTGAGGAGCAGGACTCTGCCGGAGCTCCTCTGCCATATCCTCTACCACCTGCAGGACGAGAAGGAGGAAATGCTCGACATCCTCCGCACCGGGAGCGCCGGCCTTTTCCTCAGGTATTTCGCGGAGAATCTCAGCGCGGCGCTGCAGGAGAGCCCGGAGCTTCTCCCGCGGGGGAAGGACGGGATCCCTGAGGGCTACCGGATCAGGATGATTGCGGGCGGCATAGTTGAGACCGTGCGCTGGTGGGCGGAGAGGCGCATGGAGTACAGCCCGGAGCAGGTCGCAGGGTTCTATGCGGCGCTCCTTCCAGGAGAGTGAGTGAGAGCGCCATCAGGCATCTTCCTCCCGCGGCTGATTTCCTGCAGAGCGCGCCTTTAACGCTTAAAATCACACACTCAAAGAGCATCAAGAGCTTTTACGGAGGTTCCATGTCTGAAGAAGTCCGCAAATCCTATACCGACGGCATGTGCGTCATGATCGACGACCGTCTTCCCTATGACTGCGCCGAGATCCACGGCTTCATCTGCGGCCTCATCGCCGGCGGCTGCCCGAATGATCACCATGAGTTCCTGAAGCACATCTCCTCGATTTTCGGCACCAGCGAGGAGGGCTTCTCTCCCGCCATGAAGGGCTGGCTCATCCGCTTCTTCGCCCTGGTCTACGAGGAGTTCGTCGCCGAGGAGGAGCTCACCATCCCCTTTGAGGACGACACCACTGACATGGAGAAGAGCCTCTACCGCGTCTCGGAGTGGTCCGACAACTTCATGTCAGGCTTCAGCAGCTACCACCACTCCTCGGGGAAGCTCTCGAAGGACATGGAGGAGATCTTCCGCGATCTCTCCGCGATAACCTCGGTTGATCTTGACGCCGGCAATATGGAGCAGAACGAGTTCGACGAGAACTACACCACGATCTGCGAGCACCTAAAGAGCTGCGCGCAGCTGGGCTTTGCCCAGTACGGCTTCAACGATCCGCGATTCGGCGTCAGGACTGAGAGCGGGAAGCTCCTCGCCACGTCGTGAGCATTCTATAATTCCATAAACCAGGAGGAGCCGGCAAAAGGCCCTCCCGGCTTTCTTATATATATGAAGGACAGAGGCGCGCTGCGCCGGAGGACATATGTCAGACAATTTTGTTGCATTCCTTATGGGTTCGGACTCTGATTTCCCCGTTGTTGAGCCCGGCATAGAGATCCTGAAGAATCTCGGCATCCGCTGCGAGGTCAAGGTAACCTCCGCCCACCGCACCCCGGATGTTACGAAGAGCTTTGTGCAGGATGCCGAGAAGCGCGGCTGCCGCGTCTTCATCTGCGCCGCAGGGCTTGCAGCCCACCTCGCCGGAGCCGTTGCCGCGCAGACTGTCTGCCCGGTAATCGGCATCCCGGTTGACTGCGGCCCGTTCCAGGGACTTGACGCGCTCCTTTCCACCGTGCAGATGCCGGGCGGAATTCCTGTCGCCACCATGGCAGTCGGCAAGGCCGGCGCCAAGAACGCCGCCTACCTCGCAGCCGAGATCCTCGCCGTATCCGATCCTGCCCTGAAGGAGAAGCTCCTTGCTGACAGGAAGGCCGGAGCCGAGAAGGTCGTCGCCAAGGACGCCGCGCTCCAGGCAAGGCTCTCAGGCGCCGAGTAAGTTTCAGTTTTACAGTTTTGTGCTGGAAATGACGCTTCGGATTTTCCGAAGCATCTTACAAGTACCATCGCTGTAAGAAGTCGTCCGAGGACGAGCTGAAATCAATTAACACTAAGAATGATTCCGGCGCTGTTTCATACGAAAACATCCGGATTTTAACGGCAGCATGCGCTGGTATGCAGCTGCCTTAAGTGAAACTGACGTGCAGTACGCTGGTTTGAAAGACTATAATTTGCTTAAATTTTATAAGTAACTTGCTGAATTAGCGACATTTATAAAATTACAGCAGTTTTTAGTACAAAGATTGGAAAAACTCAAAGAATAATGGATCCGCTCGAAAAGGCCGCCTCTGTCGTTAGTGAGGGCGGCGTCATCGCCTACGCAACCGAGTCCGTCTTCGGGCTCGGCTGCAATCCCTCGGACGAGTCAGCGGTCAGAAGGGTCATTGAGATCAAGAGGCGCCCTGTCTCGAAGGGGCTAATCATGATCGCTGGCTCACGTGAGGAGCTTTCTCCTTTTATAAATGAGAAGGCTCTCTCCCCGCTCTGCCTATCCCTCATGGATAAGCACTGGCCGGGGCCGTTCTCCATCGTGGTGCCCGCGTCTCCCTCTCTCTCAAGGCTTGTGACCGGAAACCGTGACACTGTCGCAGTGAGGGTGACAAAACATGAGTGCGTCCGGAGAATCTGTGCGCTTCTCGGGTATCCGCTGATTTCGACGAGCGCCAACTTCTCCGGCGAGGAGCCGCTCAGAACCTATGAGGACACCGTGAGGGTTCTCGGGGATCTTGTCGACTATGTAGTGCCGGGTGAGACCATGAGGCTCAGGTCCCCCTCAACCGTCATTGACGGAATGACCGGAAAAATCCTTAGAAACTGAATAAAAACAATGGACAGATACGCAGTATTCGGCAACCCGATTGCCCACAGCCGCTCCCCCTTCATCCACAGCTTCTTCGCGGATGAGACCGGGGAGGACATCTCCTATGAGAAGATCCTCGCGCCCCTCGATGGCTTCAGAGAGGCTGTCAGAAAGTTCTTCTCTGAGGGCGGCAGGGGCTGCAATGTAACCGTCCCGTTCAAGGAGGAGGCCTTCGCCATGTGTGAGAGCCTCTCTCCCCGCGCGGAGGCCGCCGGGGCGGTCAACACGCTCATCTTCCGTGACGGGGCCATCTCCGGGGACAACACCGACGGCGCCGGGTTCATCGCGGATCTGAAGTCGCAGGGCGTTAGGATTGAGGGAGCGCGCGTGCTCCTCATCGGCGCTGGCGGCGCCTCGCGCGGCATCCTCTTCCCTCTTGAGGCGGAGAGGCCCGCGTCGCTTTTCATCGCGAACCGCACCGCCTCAAAGGCTGAGGCCCTCGCGGCAAAGTGCAGATCCGTATCAGTTTCCGCAGGAACTCCCGCTGACGCGGATGGCGCGTATAATCTTGTAATCAACGCGACGTCATCATCGCTTCAGGGAAAGCTCCCCGGAGTGCCGGACTCCGCTCTCAAAGGCGCCTTCTGCTACGATCTGATGTACGGCGCGGAGCCTACCGTATTCCTCCGCCACGCCAAGGAGAGCGGCGCCAGCGGAGTATCTGACGGGCTCGGCATGCTCGTAATGCAGGCAGCGGAGAGCTTTTATGACTGGCGCGGCGTAAGGCCTGACGCGTCAAGGCTCACCGGGATCCTCCGCGACGCGCTCGCGAAAGAGCAGGGCGGAGCGGGCTAGGCGTTTCCATGGCAGGGCCTGCAGTGATTCCGGACGGGAGCGGCAGCGGAGCAGAAATGTTCCCTCTCGAGATATTTTTCCCGGACGGACCTGATGCTGTGTCGTTTCCGGAGCTTGACGAGGCCTCGGCCATGTCATTCCCCCGGAGGTTCCGCCTCTCCCTTGGCGCCGGGCGGGCGGAGCTCCTCGATCTTGACGCGCCGAAGGACGGGTCGCTCTTTGTCGACTTCACGGGAGGCAGGCTCCTCCACCGGGTGAAATACGGCGGAGGCAGATCGCAGGGTGTCGCGAAGGCGGTGTTCTCCCGGATGGAGCCTCCCCATGTCTTTGACGCCACTGCGGGGCTTGGGAGGGACTCCTTTGTCCTTGCCTGGCTCGGCTGCAAAGTCGAGATGTTCGAGAGGAACCCCGTCGTGCGGATCCTCCTCCGGGACGGGCTCCGCCGCGCTGAGGAGTCCGGGCTTCTTCCCTGGATCTCTGAGCGCATGATCCTCCGTGAGGAGCGCTCCATCGCGGAGCTTCCTGACCAAATGCTCTGCGACGTCGTCTATCTTGATCCGATGTACCCCTCTGACGGCCGGAAGAAGGCCGAGGTGAAGAAGGACATGCGGATCTTCCACTCGCTGGTCGGGAAGGACTCAGATCAGGGCGAGCTCCTCGGGAAGGCTCTCCGTATCGCGTCGCGCCGGGTCAGCGTGAAGCGTCCGAAAGGCGCGCCGTATCTCTGCGGCGTGAAGCCTGACAACACAATTGAGCTGCCGGGCAGCAGGTTTGATCTTTATTTTCCGGGAGATATCCGTCAATGACATACTGCGTGAAATGCGGGACAAAGGCAGGGGAGGGCGATCTCTTCTGCAGGAGCTGCGGGGCGAGGCTCGTGGATGCTCCGGGCGCAGCTGACGCTGAGCCGGAAAAGGGGACAGCGGCAGAGCCGGGCGTGGAGGGCATCAGCCTCAGCAGGGAAGAAGCCGCGGAGGTCCTGAAGGCTGATCCCCGGAAGGCGGAGCCCTCCGGGGAGAAGGCAGCCGGGACCGGGGATGCAAATCAGGAAAATGCACCTGATGCGGAGGCAGCCGTGCAGGATGCCGCTGAGGGAGAGACAGAGAGACATGAAAATGAGGCAGAGAAAGAAGAGAGCGCTCCGGAGCATCGCGCAGAGGCGGCAGGGAGTGCTGAGGATGGAAAGGGCACAGGAGAGGTCCCCCGCGCCGGGCAACAGGCAGGAGAAAAGCGCGAGGGTGCTCATTTTTTAAGGAAATCAGCGGTTTGCCTGATGCTCCTTACCGTTCCCCTGGAGCTGATGCTTCCCCTGGCTCTCCTCATCTGGAGCGATGCTGCCGTCACGCTTGCCGCTTCAGAGTCGGCCATTGTGCTCCTTGCCATGGCGGTGGCGCTTCTCCTCGATAAAAGCAAAAGGCAGCCTTTGGCAATACTCGTGAGCTTTGCCATCGCCGCCTGCTTCACCATTTCGTTTGCACATGCCGGGTACCCGGAGCAGATCACGGCGATTGCCTCAGCGATGCTGCACGGGCTCAGCACTGACGCCGCGCTCTCGATCTTCCTCTCTGAGAGGGGCACTGACGGCGCCTGGCTCCTCCTTGGCATCAATGTGTTCCGTATCGCGCCACTCGTGTTTTTCGTGAGCGAGGCCAGGCGGCTTGCCGGATATTCCCTGAAGAATGCTGCTGTCAGGTAACGCTTCTGCGGGAGGCATGCTGATGCAGCTTCAGATGCTGCCTCCCGCGTATTCCCGGGCTCCTCATTAAGGCTCTTCCGCGCCTCTCTCTGGCAATTTCTCTTTTTAAATTAAGCCTTGGTAACTGCCCGAAAATATATGTGACCGATCTATCAAAAAATCACCATCGCGCTCGATTTAAAAAGGCCCGTTTATATAAAATATTCCGGATTGTGAGCTCGGTGGGGAAAGTGTATCTTTTTGACGCGTTTTCCTTAACTCATAATAAACTTGTCCCATAACTAAAACTACAGCGGACGCCTTCCCAAATAAGGAATAGGAACTAACGAACATGAAGATGAAGAAAGTAGCCCTTCAGGTTGCGCTTCTTACCGGTTTCGGCCTTGCAGCCGGTGCCGCAAATGCTTCGCTTAGCACTGGCGAGATGATCATCGTCCATCCGTTCCAGTGGACCTACGACAACATTGCTAAAGAATGTACCGAGGTCCTTGGTCCCAGCGGATATGACGGCGTTCAGATCTCCCAGCCGGCTGAGCACATTGCGAGAACCGATGTATGGTGGGCGGTATACCAGCCTGTCAACTTCAACAACTTTACTACCATGACCGGCAACGAGCAGCAGCTCCGCAACATGATCAAGACCTGCCACGCAGCAGGCGTCAAGGTCTTTGCTGATGCTGTGTTCAACCAGCGCGGATCCGATGGCAGCACCGGTCTCGGCGGCTCGAACTTCAACGGCAACCAGAACAATCCGTCATATCCGGATCTGAATGCCGATGACTTCCACAGGAACAACTGCTCGATCGATTACGGCAATGCCTGGACCATCCGCAACTGCGCGCTGTCCGGAATGCCTGATATCGCAACCGACAACCCGAGCACCCAGGACAAGATCGCCGGCTATCTCAAGAACCTCATGAGCATGGGCGTTGACGGATTCCGTATCGACGCTGCCAAGCACATGCAGCCTAGCGACATTCAGGCAATTCTCGGCAAGGCCGGCAACCCTCCTGCATACCTCGAGGTTATCGGGGCAGACGGAGAGCCTGTGCAGCCCACCGACTACACCGGAATCCCCAACTCTGTTGTAACCGAGTTCAGATACTGCGGCGCCATGATGGGCAACTGGCAGAACGACGCTGCCAAAGTCAAGTACCTCCTCGGCATGAACGACAGCTGGTTCCAGCTCAAGAGCAACCAGGCTGAGGTATTCGTCAACAACCACGATAACGAGAGAGGCTCAGCAGGCACCTCCTACATGACCTACAAGTGGGGCGCCCTCTACAACCTCGCTCAGTCCTTCATGGTCGCATACCCGTGGGGTCAGCTCCGCCAGGTATACTCCGGCTATGAGTTCAGCGCGCATGATCCGGGCGGGCCGCTCTGGGCTGACCGCTGCACCGGCGGCTGGCTCTGCCAGCACCGCGTTCCGTTCGTACAGAACGCCGTATCGTTCGCCCGCGCCACCAGAGGCGAGGGTGTGACCAACACCGGAAGCGAAGGCAAGGTAATCTGGTTCTCGAGGGGCAACAAGGGCTTCTATGTCCTCAATGCCACCAACTCAGATGTTACCAAGAGCTTCAAGACCAACATGCCCGACGGAACCTACAAGGAAATCCTCGGACAGTCTGACAGGTCTGCAGGCGCTGACATCACTGTAAGCGGCGGAATGGCTACCATTACCGTCAAGGGAATGTCTGCTGCTGCGATTTGTACTGATTCTACCTGGTGCGGCGGTAAGCCTAAGCAGTGCGAGTCTCCGCTGGTTCTGAGGAATGGCCAGTGTGTTGATCCTGATGATCCTATTCCCGTTGTTCAGGACTTCCAGCAGCTCTATGTTGCCGGAACCATGAACGACTGGGGCTTCACCGCACTTACCTACGACAAGGACAGCGATTCCTGGAGCGGCAAGTTCACTCTGAGCGGCCAGGGCGACGCCAACGGCGCGCAGCGCTTCAAGGTTACCGAGCAGAACGGCTGGGCCGGCAATGTCTGGGGACTTGGAAGCGGCAGCTCACTCTGCTCCAATCAGGCTTCCTGCGGCGATGTAGCTCTCTCCGAGACCGGCGAGTGCACCATCACCGTAACCGACAGCACCTCTCCTTCCTGGTCAGTATCCTGCGGCGGTCCTACTCCTAATAAGAAGGATTTTGCTCAGCTCTACTACGCAGGCACCACCAACAGCTGGACCTTCACCAAGATGGACTACGATTCCGACAAGGATGAGTGGACCACCAAGATTAATTTCACCGGCGAGGGCGACGCGAACGGAGCTCAGCGCTTCAAGATCACCACTCAGGGTGACTGGAAGGGCCAGGTATTCGGCCAGGGCAGCGGCAGCACCCTCTGCGACAACCAGGCTACCTGCGGCGATGTTCCTGTAAGCGAGAGCGGAACCTACATCCTTCACGTCTCTGACAACAAGGCAGCTCCTGCATACAGCCTGACCAAGTATGATCCGGTAACCTGCAAGAGCACCGAGGAGCTCATCAACGGCAAGTGCTACGCGAAGTGCGCTTCCGATGAGACCAGGAACCCTGAGACTCTTATCTGTGAGCCGAACATCCAGCCTACCCATGACGCAATGTACTACGCCGGCACCACCAACGGCTGGACATTCGACGCCATGAAGTTCAACAGCAAGACCGGCAACTGGGAGATTGGACTCCAGCTCACCGGACTCGGCGACGCTGACGGCGCACAGCGCTTCAAGGTCACCAGCGATGCTGACTGGGAGCACACCGTATGGGGCAAGGGCAAGGACAAGAAGCTCTGCTCTTACCAGATCTCCTGCGGCGACGTCCTCTACTCTGAGGTCGGCGACTACACCCTCCAGGTCAACGACTCCGATCTGACCTACAAGCTGGTCAAGAACGGCGGCGATGAGCCTGTTGTTGAGTGCAAGGCTCCGAAGGTACTGAAGAACGGCAAGTGCGTTGAGCCTGAGATCACCTGCGGCGAGGGCGAGGTTCTTGTAGGCACCACCTGCGAGCCTCACGCAGTCTGCACTGATGATCAGACCTACATTGCCTCGACCAACACCTGCGTAGACGGCGGCGATCTCCAGCCTGCTGATCCTGCTGAGTGCTCCGGCACTTCCGGCAAGCAGTGCACCAAGACCACCAAGACCGTCTGCAGCGGCGCAGCTGAGGGCTCAATTGAGCAGGGCTCCTATGCCACCAATCCTAACGGACAGGTCGGCAAGAACAAGACCATCTCCTCCTACGACGACTGGACTGAGGACATGATGGTTGCCCGCGGCGCAGCCAACGATGATCCTAGGGCGTTCCGCGGCTATCACGAGAAGGCTACCGACATCTATGCAGTCTATGCTGCGTGGGATGACAGCAACCTCTACCTGATGGCTGAGCTCCCTGATCTGCAGAACCAGGATCCGCTCGGTGACTTCAACTACGCGAACGACCAGTTCCTGCCCATGGGCATTGCCATCAACACCGGCAAGCGCACTCCGGGCGACGGCCATACCGTTGACGGCTTCAACCTCTGGACCCAGGGTGACTTCTACTCCATCAAGGAAGGCGTAGACACCATCCTGATGTTCCACCCGAGAAACGGCATCGGCGAGCCTGGCGTCTTCAAGACCAACGCTGACGGCAAGTTCAGCTATGACGCTAAGAACGGCTACCTCATCGGTTTCGACAAGGCAGGCGTGACCCGCGGCCACGTTGACAAGAAGACCCTTGCATCCACCTACATGGGCTCCCCTGACAACTACGGCCTCTCCAAGGACGCATACCTCAGCGGCATCAGCGCCCACCAGAACCTCAAGACCGGCGTCGCTACCGGACACCTCTATCAGGTAACCATCCCTCTGGCAACTCTTGACATTGACAAGAGCTGGCTTGAGACCAACGGCATCAAGGTCATGTGGTTCTCCACCTTCGGCGAGAGCATGATGGATGCTGTACCTTGGGATCCCAGCCTGATCGACGCAGCCTCCGAAGCATACTCAAAGGATGACTCCACCTCCCACGAGAAGGAAGACACCGATGAGTACTCCGTGCCTCTCGCATCTGTCGGCCATCTGACCGGCGGCTCAGGCGACTGCCACGAGGTTGAGGTTGAGCAGTGCACCGAGGGTGACGATTCCCTCCCTGCAGCCTGCACGGCTCCGATCGACGTAACTATCTCTGAGGAGGAAGGCAATTCTTCTGACAGCACCTATGTTGCGGATGTAACTGTCTACACCGGACTCAGCGGACTTACCTACAGCTGGACCGGCGGCAGCGAGTCTGTCAAGACCGACGCCACTGAGACCAAGCACGCCTTCTCCTTCAAGAAGGGCTGCGTAGCATCCGTCAAGACCGTCAAGGTTGACGCGGTTAGCGCATCCGGCAACCGCAAGGGCTCCGCTTCCGTCAAGGTCAACGTTCCTGCCAGGGAAGACCAGGATGGCTGCACCGGCGGCAGCACTGACTGGACCGAGGATACCGGCGACACTGTCGAGATTCCTCCTTTCAAGAAGTGCGAGGCACCTGAGGGATCAATCGTCCTGAAGGCTGACGTCTCAACCGCTCCTACCATCTATGCCTACACCAAGGACACCGAGACCGCTCTTACTGCAAAGTGGCCTGGCGACGCGATGACCGAGCTTACCGGCTGCGCCGAGAAGTTCTGGTACTTCACTCCGTCAACCACCAAGAACGTCCTTGCCATCTTCAGCAGCGTCAACGGCGAGCGCTACCCGGCTGACATGCAGCCCGGCGCAGCATTCTCTGCTGACAAGTCCTGCTTCGACTGGTCTTCCAAGACCTTCAAGGCTGCTGCTGACTGCGGCATGACCTCCAGCAAGGCTACCATCAGCCTCACTGTCAATGGCGGCTCCGTAAACGGCGTTTCCATCAGCCAGAAGGATGACGTTGAGGATTCCGGCTACGTTGATGCAGCGTTCGTCGTACGCGGCGATGGCATTGACGGCTCCGCACAGGGCACCTACTCTGTCGACGGCAGCGAGCCTATTGCCTTCAACAACGGCGCGATCATCCGCATCGGACGCAAGATTGAGGCTACTGACACTGAGGCCGGCGAAGCTCCGAAGACTGCAGAGCTCACTATAACCTTTGACGGTGTTTCCAAGACCTTCTCTCTCTCAAAGAAGAAGTGGACTGCACCCAAGGCTGAGAGTCACTTCACCTGGGACAACGCTCTCGTGTACTTTGTCATGACTGACCGTTTCCAGAATGGTGACACCTCCAACGACCATAACTTCAACCGTCCTTACAAGGACACCCATGGCCATTCAACCGCAACCTTCCACGGCGGCGATATCAAGGGCATGACTGAGCGCCTTGACTACATCAAGTCCCTCGGTATGAACGCCATCTGGATTACCGCTCCGTACGAGCAGGCTCACGGCTGGACCGGCGGCGGCTCATCAGGCAACTTCGCTCACTGGGCTTACCACGGCTACTATGGCCTTGACTGGACCGCTCTCGATCCGAACATGGGTACCGTTGACGAGTTCCGTACCTTCGTTACCGAGGCCCACAAGCGCGGCATCCGTGTAGTTCTCGACATCGTCATGAACCACACCGGCTACGCTACCCTCCAGGATATGTGCGACTTCAACTTCGGCCTGACCAAGGACGGATGGGATCCGTGCAAGGACTGGACCGGCGAGAGCTTCCACCAGAAGCCTATCGACGAGTCTCCCAACTCCAAGTGGGACAACTGGTGGGGCAAGGACTGGCTGAGGTTCGGCGCCTACGGCGGATGCGGCAGCTCTGACACTGAGCTCTGCACCAGCTTCCTCCCTGACTTCAAGAACAACGATACCCATGGCGCACATGTCGGCATCCCTCAGTTCCTGCAGAAGAAGTGGGCATCCGGCAACGCCAAGTACGACGTACCGGCAGCCAAGAAGTACCGCAGCGGCTCCATGTCTGTTGCGGAGTTCGAGGCACACTGGCTCGCATCCTGGGTTGAGGAGTTCGGTATCGACGGCTTCCGCTGCGACACCGCGAAGCATGTTGCCAAGTCCACCTGGAAGCTCCTCAAGGAGTACAGCAACGAGGCCCTCCAGACCTGGAGAAAGAACCACGCAGGCGAGCCTGGCGCAGACTGGACCGACAGCTTCTGGATGACCGGCGAGCACTGGATGTTCGGCACCGATCCTACTGACGGCGCTGGCTACAACTCACAGGGCGGCTTCGACTCCATGATCAACTTCAGCCTTGGCTGCCAGGTTCCGAGCGTCAACACCTGGAACACCTATGCCAACATGTTCGGCAAGCCGCACAAGCTCAACGCGCTCAGCTACGTATCCTCACACGATACCAAGCTCTGCCGTCCTGGCGACCAGTCCGAACTCGGAATCATGCTTGAGCTCCTTCCGGGCGGCGTACAGGTCTACTACGGCGACGAGACTGCGCGTGTGAACGATAACGGCGGTTCAGGCAACGATGCTGAGCACGGCACCCGTTCTGACATGAACTTCCCTTCAGATGTCAGCAAGCAGTCTGACTGGGCAGAGAACGTCGATACTCTGAGCACCGACTTCTCCTCCAACGACATGGTTGCAACCTGGCAGAAGGTTGGTCAGTTCAGGTTCCGTAACGCCGCAGTCGGCGCAGGCGAGCAGAGCACTACCTCTGACGGCAGCATCTGCCGCAAGTACACCGATGGTGACTACAGCAACGCAGTTGTCATTCACCTCGGCTCTGCCTCCAGCGTCAACGTAAGCGGATGCTTCGAGGACGGCACTGAGCTGCAGGATGGCTTCTCCGGCGCTACCGGCACTGTAAGCGGCGGCTCCGTAAGCCTCTCCGGCACCGGCAGGGTAATCCTCCTTGAGCTGAAGCGCTAAGAGAATAAAGTCTGCACTGCAGACCCATAAATAAGAGGGCGGTCCGAAAGGGCCGCCTTTTTTTTGGTGTGCTCGGCATGAGCATTGACTATAGGGTGAAAGTCCCGAACTCGCCCGCTGGAGGGAAGAGTTAGCGAATCGCAAGGTGGTCGGAGT
>ONIT01000128.1 GCA_900317945.1 uncultured Pseudomonadota bacterium | reverse complement strand
CAACCTCACGGCGGCCTCGGCGGTCATCCACTATGACCTCTGGTGGAACCCGGCTGTGGAGGATCAGGCGACGGACCGCGCCTACCGCATCGGGCAGAATAAGAACGTCATGGTCTACCGCTTCATCTGCGCCGGAACCTTCGAGGAGAAGATCAACGAGATCATCAACTCCAAGAAGGAGATCGCGGAGCTTACCGTGCAGAAGGGTGAGAAGTGGCTCGGCGACCTCTCGAAGAGCGAGCTCAGGAGCTTCCTCTCCATGAGCCAGGGCTGAGCATCGCAGTAAAACGGCCGGCAGCGCCGCCGGCCTCAGATGTCCCGAAGGTGGCCCTGAGAGGCCTCCTCCGGGATTTTTCTTTTCCGGATCCTGACTCCTCCTTCTCTCCCGGTGTTTCCTCTGGGTTTCACACTCCGGTGTGATTGCAGGAGCTCTCTCCCCTGTGTGATGATTAAATCCTGAACAGTATCACAGTCTGCCGGATCCGCCGGGCCCCTGCATAGCATGCCCCGGATCCTGCAGAAGGACGGGAGCTGCTGAGAGCGCAGCCCCAGAGGAGAGATCGCATGAGAAAGCTGACTGCTGCGGCAGCCGCGGTTCTGCTTGCCGCAGCGCCTGCCTTCGCGTAAGGGGCGGCAAAGGAAATCTGCTGGAGCTATTTTGACGGAAAGGATGCCGGGGTGAGCGAAGCCGTGTCGCTGAAGTGCTGCCGTGAGGCGGCAGAGCAGGGGGATGCCAGGTCGCAGTACCTCCTCGGGTACATGCTCGAGGGCGGAAAGGGCACAGCGGCTGACGCTGCCGGGGCGCTTGGGTGGTACCGGAAGGCGGCAGATCAGGGCTATCCCTCAGCGGAGTTTGTGGTCGGCGGCTTTTACCTCAAAGGCGTCGCGGTAAAGCAGGATACGGACGAGGCGGTCAGGTGGCTCAAGAGGGCCGCGGAGCACGGGCAGACGGATGCCGGGGCATCTCTCAGCACGCTCTACGCCAATGGGAACGGCGTGAAGAAGGATATGGCGGAGGCGGCGAAGTGGGCCCGCGTCTCAGCGGATCTGGGAAATCCCGCCGCGCAGCACATGCTCGGAACTCTGTACCTGAGCGGGATGGGAGTAAGCGAGAACAATGAGGAGGCGCTCAGGTGGTACCGGAAGGCCGCCGAGCAGGGATTTGCCGCCTCGCAGTACTTCCTGGGGCTCGCGTACCTCAACGGGCAGGTGGTGAAGCAGGATACCAGGGAGGCGCTTAAGTGGCTCAGAAAGGCCGCCGAGCAGGGCAATGCTGACGCAGAGGCAGATCTTGGCGCCCTCTACTACGCGGGAGAGGCCGTCAAGGCGGATTACGCTGAGGCCGCGGCGTGGCTCAGGAAGGCCGCGGAGCAGGGCAACGCCGGCGCGCAGCAGCTCCTTGGCAGCCTGTACATCGCGGGTGAGGGCGTGAAGCAGGATTTTGCCGAGGCCGCGAAATGGCTGAGGAAATCTGCGGATCAGGACAGCCCGGAGGCGGAGTACACGCTTGGGCGCATGTACCTCAACGGCGTCGGGGTCGCGGAGGACAGCAGCGAGGGCGTTAAGCTCATCAGTGAGGCCGCTGGGCACGGCCACGAGAAGGCCGCGGCGCTCCTTAAGGAGCTGTCCGGAAAATAGCGCCAATCTGCCGGGGCGGCGGAGTGTCCCATGCCGCCCGGCTGGCCGGCCAGAGACGAGGACAGTTTCAGGCTATTTCTGATCCGGCGTGCCAGGCCGTGATGTCCGGATCCCGAGGAAAAGCAAATAAGGGGACTGCCTCAGAGCGCAGTGCCCTTCCGGAGGAACATATGGGAATAGCGATTCTTGCCGCAGCAGCGGCTGCCGCGCTTGCCTTCGCGCCTGCCTTCGCGGGCGATACAGCAGAGGACATCTGCTACAGGCACTTTGAGGTGAATGAGGCGGAGCAGAATTACCCTGAGGCCCTCAAGCACTGCCGTGAAGCCGCAAAAGAGGGCAGGGCCAGGGCACAGTACCTCCTTGGGTACATGATCGAGAACGGAAAGGGGACTCAGGCTGACTCCGCGGGGGCGTTTCAGTGGTACCGGAAAGCGGCCGATCAGGGATATCCCTCCGCGGAGTATGCGGTAGGCACCTTTTACCTTAACGGAGACGTGGTGAGGCATGATGCGCTCGAGGCGGTGAAATGGCTTAAGAGAGCCGCTGAGCACGGCCAGCCCGATGCCTGGGTCAGCCTCGGCGCCATCTTTGCCTACGGCAGCGGAGTAAGGCAGGATCTGGCGGATACCGTGAAACTGGCGCGTGCGTCCGCGGACCTGGGCGTGCCGGCCGCGCAGCGCTTTCTCGGGCTCGCGTACCTGAACGGCCGCGCAGTGAAGCGGGATACCGCTGAGGCGGTAAGGTGGCTCAGGAAGGCTGCGGAGCAGGGCTATGCTGACGCGCAGACAGATCTCGGCCTGCTCTATTATTCAGGTACCGGCGTGAAGCAGGATTATGCCGAGGCGGCGAAATGGCTTAGGAAGGCCGCTGCGCAGGGCGATACCGGAGCGCAGACGCTCACCGGAAAGCTGTACATCGCCGGAAACGGCGTGAAGCAGGATTTTGCCGAGGCGGCGAAATGGCTCAGGATGGCAGCGGTTCAGGACTGCCCGGATGCGGAGTATACGCTCGGGCGCATGTACCTCAACGGTGTCGGAGTGGAGGAGAACAGGGACGAGGGCCTGAAGCTCATACGTGAGGCCTGGGAGCACGGGAAAAGGGAAGCGAAGGCGCTCCTCAGTGAGCTTCCGGGAGGCACCGCACATCTTGAGGAGAAGTGACTCCTGCCGCAGGAGCCGGATCTGCTGCGCAAAAGATATTCCGGTGCAGATCTGCCCGGAATATCTTTCAGAAATCGAGCGATCTGCTGTCCCTTAGGAAATCATAAACGCTCATCATCAGGATCCCATCCTCTGTATAGAAAGGCGCGGGCGTGTCGGACGTTATGACGATTTTCTTAAAGGAGTCATTGATCCTGAGGAACGGCCTGATCTCCTGCTGCGTTTTTTCCGGGGTCTCTAAAAGATAAGCCGACTGGATATAATATTTTCTGGAGGCTTTTCTGCAGATAAAGTCCACCTCAAGCTGTTTTTTTACTGGCTTTTGGTTTTTATCCTGTTCGGTGATGCTTAAATTGCCAACATCTACCTTAAAGCCGCGGCTCCGGAGCTCATTGTAGATAATGTTCTCCATCGAATGTGGGAATTCTGTCTGCCGGTAGCCGATCCTGGCATTGCGGAGTCCGAGGTCGGTAAAATAATACTTCTGCGGTGTGCCGATATAGGACTTTCCTCTGATGTCGTAACGCCTTGCCTCCTCAATAAGGAAGGAATCCTCCAGGTACCCGATATATTTGGTGATGGTCGTTGCCGTGATTTTTGACCTGTTCACCGAGCGAAACGTATTGCACAGCTTGTTCGGGTTTGTCAGAGAGCCGACAGAAGAGGACAGAATATCAAGCAGGGTTCCCATTTCATCGACATTGCGCAGCTTATTTCTTATTTTGATATCCCGGATATAGGTTTCCGCAAAAAGGCTGTCAAGCAGTGCCATTTTCTGTTCCGGCGTTTTTGCCAGAACGACAGCGGGAATGCCGCCGAAGATCATGTATTCTTTGAAGCCGTCATAATAATGCCCCTGGTAAACCGTCATGAATTCTGCAAATGAGAGCGGATGCATATGCACCTCATCGCCCCTGCCGCCGAATTCCGTAGCGATGTCTTTTGAGAGAAACTTTGCATTGCTGCCAGTTACATAAACATCGCAGTTCTTCCTGTCAGCAAGCCCGTTCAGGACGCTGACAAATTTCTGCATCAGCTGTATCTCGTCAAGCAGAATGTAGTACTGCCCGCCGTCCTTAATCCGGCTCAGAACCCATGGATAGAACACTTTCGGGTCGAGGTATTCCTGATTATCAAAAAGATCAAACGCCATCTCAATAATGTGATCCTGCGGAACGCCCTCATTCAGCAGATGATTCTTGAACAGCGTCCGGAGCAGGTAGGATTTTCCAGAGCGGCGCAGTCCCGTGACAACCTTGATCAGGCCGTTGTTTCTGCGGAGTAAAAGCTGATCAAGATAACTGTCCCGCCTGATTTCTGTATTCATAAGCTGATCCTAAAAGATATTTTGGTATAGTATGGCCCTTAATATCTTCTACTATACCGCATTCATTTGAGATTGTTTGAGTTGGTAGAAGATACTTAGGGCGAATAATACCCAAAATATCTTCTGGCGCCGTCTCATTCTGGTGTTATCTTTTCATCAGTTCCCCTGATTTCTTCTGCTGCACCGCATTCATTTGAGATTGTTTGGATTGGTAGAAGATACTTAGGGCGAATAATACCCAAAATATCTTCTGATGCCGGCTTATCCTGGTGTTATCCTTTCATGAGCTCACTTAATTTCTTCTGCTGCACAGCATCCATTCGAAGTTTTTTGAATTTTCAGAAGATATTTATGGCGGATAATGCCTTAAATATCTTTTAGAAATCGAGCGATCTGCTGTCTTTGATATTTTCATAGGTCCACTGCGGCTCTGCGCGATGGCAGGCAGACTGTAAATTTTGGGAGGAACTGAGGCAGGATTTCCCGGACCGCGAAACGGCTCAGGAAGGCCGGAGGCGGCCGTGCGGGGAAAGAGTCGCTGCTTAAGGCGCTCTCAGCTGAAGAAGGCGCATGAGGGTGATCATGCACCTGACTGACTTTTACTCCCCGGTCTCCTCTGTGCCCCCGCCGATCGGGGTTTCATCGAACCAGGCAGTCAGGTTGAGCCTGAAGGCGTCCATGCCGATGCTCTGATCCACGGCGGAGAAGGCGAAGAGCCTCATGTCGCCGGGCCCGAACTCGCGGAGGGCCATGGCGGTCTCGTCAACCGCCTTCTTTCTCTGGCCGCGCGGGAGCTTGTCGGCCTTGGTAAGCAGGATCTGGAGGGGAATGTTCGCCGCAAGCGACCAGTCAATCATCTGGCGGTCGCCTTCCTTGAGGGGGTTCCTGATGTCCATGAGAAGGACAAGTCCTTTGAGGGACTGCCTCTTCTGGAGGTACTCCTCGAGGGAGCGGTCCCAGGCTGCCTTCTCCTGCTTCGAGACCTTGGCGAAGCCGTAGCCCGGGAGATCGACGAAGCGCTTGCCCGGCTCGAGCTCGAAGAGGTTGATGAGCCTGGTGCGCCCCGGCGTGCGGCTGGTCTTGGCGAGCGTCTTCCTGTTGCACAGGGCATTGAGGCATGACGACTTTCCGGCATTCGATCTGCCGATGAAGGCGATCTCAGCGCCGCTGTCCTCCGGGAGATCCGCAATTGACGGGGCGCTCATGACAAAATGAACGCTGTTGAAGTTGTAGGGCGTCTCGCACTTTGATTCCATTTTCTCTCCCTCCCTCTAAGGCGCTATGGAGTATACATGATCATGCCTGAATGGTCTCATTTGAAAACGCGGGGATCGGACATATGTATAATTATTGAACAGTGCCCGGCGGCGGGATCCTGATATTAATCCGGCGCTTTCTGCTTGATCCAGGAGCATATTTCTTGCATTTTCAGCATATCCTGCTAAGCTCAGGATAAAAGTCTTTGTCATTCTGCCGCCTGCAGTCTGTGCGGCCTTAAAGGAGAAACGTGAAAGGCCCCGCGCCTCATCCCGTTTGAGATAACACATGAGAACAAAAACCATTATTCTTGCTGCGCTCTTCTCCCTTGTACCTGCCGTGCCGGTTATGGCGGCTGATCCCGCTCCTGCTGAGGGGCCGGCTCCCGCAGGCGCTGCCCCTGCCGCCGCTCCAGCCGCAGCAGGGCATCACCCGCACGCGCTCCGCCATTTTATTGCCGCCGACAAAAACGGCTACAGGGAGCTTCTGAAGCTTGCTGATGACTACGACGCAAACCATGACGGAGCGCTCGATGAGAATGAGGTTGCGCTCTACAAGGCAGGGCTCGTAAGCCACCTCGAGGCGGATCTCGCCGGCATTGCTGACTTCAAGGCCCTTGACGCTGACGGGAGCGGATACATCACTGTTGACGAGCTCGCTGACGCCGGAGACCAGGCGTCAGACGGCGCGAAGAAGCCTCTTCCCGTTCCCGGCCCGAAGAAGGAGCCCGCGGCAAAGAGAATGCCCAGGGCGCCTGGGGCAGTTCCTCAGGGACCGCAGAGCAGAGGGCAGCCCGGAAATCCTGCTGACGGCGCGACCGGCGCAACCGAGCTCAGGGCTGACGGCCGCGGGCCGCACGGACATGGCCATGATCATGGCTTCGGACCTGGGCATGAGCCCGGACA
>ONIT01000023.1 GCA_900317945.1 uncultured Pseudomonadota bacterium | reverse complement strand
AATCCTTCTTTCATAAGACTGATCGTGACACCAGGCATAAGACCGCCAGGTGAAGTAATCTCAAGTCTGTTGTCAAACACAGCGACCTGAATGTTGGATGACGACAGTAAGCTGCGGTTCATTACGGCATTGATAATCAATTCTCTGATGCTTTTAGGCGGAAGCTCGTAATAGTCTTCCCTGTAAACGCCATTGAGCCTGTTTCCCAGATGAATGCTTCTGAGCACAAACTGAAATGCGTCTTCAACCTGCTGCCACAAAGGACCGGTATAACTACGCTTATCGATGAAAACAGTTCTGTTGGAATCTTTGAATACACCGCATTGAATCAATGAGCGGGAAGGATCCTGACCTGTAAGGTATATGTATCCGTTTGTCGGGTGCGTTACTCCTTCGCTGTCGACAGAAAGAAGTCCCCAGCTTATAAGTTGGTTGGCACCGACATCACGGACTTTTTGGCTCGCCTGCCTGTCCTTGGCATGCTCAATTGCGATGTCTTTCATGCTGGAGCAGAGCTTTTTGATTTCATCTTCGGAAACTGTAAGCTCTTTGCACACCACGGTATCATAAGATCTGCCAGCATCCTCGTAAAACATTTCGGTGGACATGTCTCTGTCTGCATGACGGGTAGTACCGCCAATTCTGACATAGACTCCATTTGTTATCCCTTTGGATTTCAGATAATACGGCCGCTGCCGGCCTGGGGCTATTTCTACTACGATAACTGATTTTTCATCTATGGTCTGCAGATATATGTCAGGGATAATTGCAGGCTCACAGCTGTCAGAAATAGCTTCTGTTATGGCATCCATCTCGCGGAAGATGCTCTCTTTGTCAATGCCTGTCACTTCGTGGGTTTTGTCGTCTATACCGAAGATCAGCGTCCCGCCTTTACCGTTGGCAAATGCTACAACCGTCTTCATGTATTTGCTGCTGTCTTCCGTGCGCTGAACCTTGAATTCTATGTTCTCAGATTCGCCATTCAACAATTCTTCTTTAGTCATCCTGGTTACCTTTTTCGGTTTGTTTATGGTGATATTCTAATATGTATAAGCCTTGTGTACCATAATTTCAGATCGATTATGTCATTTGTAAAATAAAAAAGATCCGGATTCACTTCTGTTCAGGATTAATCAATCTATTTTTATCAGCCAGTGTGAGTGGCTTTCAGGAGGATGGCTGAAGATTTTTTCATCAGGACAGTCATTCCCCTTACGAACTGCGTTGATTATAATGGCTTATGCTCAGAGGATTAGACATGAAGGAGATCCCAGCCGCAGCATAGCCGTGAAAGTGAAAGAGCGGGATTTGGCAGAATTCCGGGGCGCAGGCAGCCTGCAACAACACTCCGCATCAGTATGTTTTTCAGGGATATTATTATGAGAAAGAGTGCTTTTGCATTGGGCATTGCGATGCTCTGCGCCGCTTCAGCGTCAGCGGACGGGAGCCATATAAAAGGCGTTACGGCAATCGGCGAGGTGTTCGGCGACGGGGCGAAGACCTCGGCAGTCGCCCTGGAGTACGACGCACCGGTGAGCGCGGAGAGCCTCACACCAGCCTCATATGAGGTTGCAGGCCGTGAGATCTCGCGCGTCTGCACCGGAAAGAGCGCTGACAAATGCAGCGCTAAAGAGGGCGGAAACTTCGTCATCATCGAGCTTAAGACCTCAGTGTCGCTGACCCCGGAGTTTGGCCCTGACCTGGAGAAGGAGAGGAACAGCGCACCGGATAAGGCCGGAAAGAAGGCACCTCCCGCAGGCATGAAGCCCGGGAAGGGCGGCCCCGGCATAGTCGCGGGAGGGAAGCCTGAGCGGAAGGCTGACCCCTTCCCCATCGAGGCGGAGGTGAGGCAGGCGCTTCCTGTGAAGGCCGCTGACGGCAGGACCTTTGACGAGGGCACCAGGATGAAGAGCACCGCCTCGAAGATCCTCATTGCCGATGATTTCAGGCAGCTTTCGTACAAGGACGATGAGACCGGCGTTACCCTCCGCTATAACCTCTTTATCCCCAGGGACTACGACTCCTCGAAGCGCTATCCGCTGGTTCTTTTCATGCACGACGCGAGCGGCGCGAACCAGAATGACCGCTACACTCTCCTCCAGGGAAACGGCGCCGTTGTCTGGGCCTCGCCTGAGAGCCAGAGCGCGCATCCCGCCTTTGTCCTCGCCCCGCAGTATGACGAGATTGTGGTCGATGATGATTTCACCGCGACCGCGAGCGCCGGGGCTACCATCGGTCTCCTTCACCATGTTGAGAAGGAGTATAGCGTCGACAAGGACCGCGTCTACACCACCGGGCAGTCCATGGGCTGCATGATGAGCTATCTCCTTCTCTCGACACACCCGGATGAGTTCGCGGCAGGTCTGCTGGTCGCCGGGCAGTGGGATCCGAAGGTCATCGCGCCCATGGCAGAAAAGCCCCTCTGGCTTGTCTCAAGCACCGGAGACGCGAAGTCATCAGCTGGGGCGGAGACTGCCCTCAGGCTCTGGGGAGACGCGGGCGCGAAAATCGCGCGGAATGAGCTCCCGTTCGAGGCCTCTGAGAAAGAGCTGGGTGACGGCGCGGAGAGGCTCCTCGGTGAGGACGCGTCAATCCGCTATACCCGTCTCCAGGGCGGCTGGCACAACGGGACCTGGCGCGTCGCCTACGGCATCCGTCCGATCCGTGACTGGCTCATGAGGCAGCACAGGTGAGGCGCGCCATGAGGGATTTTATTCTGCTCATCTGCCTGCTCATAGGCATCGCAGGTATGGGATCAGCCGCGGCTGCGCCTGATCCCGCCGCAGGCAGCAGCGTGAAGGGCAATTTCGATATCACTGATCTCAGGACACGGCTCTTTGATCCGAAGGGGAGCGATGTCCTTATCATCTCGCACCGCGGCGACTGGCACGGCGCCGCGGAGAACTCCCTGCGCTCGATTGAGAAGGCGATAGAGAAGGGCTGCGCCGGCGTCGTGGTTGACGTGAGGAGGACCAAGGACGGGACGCTCGTCCTGATGGCTGACAAAACCGTGGACCGCATGACTGACGGCAAAGGCCTCGTCTCGCGTCTCACCCTTGCTGAAATCCGCAGCCTTCACCTCCGCGACAGCAAGGGGGAGCTCACAGCTTTCAGAGTTCCGACGCTTGAGGAAGCGCTGCTTCTCGCGAAGGGCCGGATCATGATCGCGGTGAGCAGCTATGACGATTACGCCTCTGGGATCGGAGCGCTGGTGCAGAAGACCGGGACGGCACGCGAGTTCTTCCGCCTCTCCGAAATCCCCCGGAAGACCGCCTATACCTGGCGCGAGCAGTTCGAGCAGGCGGGGCCCGGGAGCGGCGCAAACCAGTCCGGGCGTTACGCGGAGCTCATGAAAGAGGGCTATACCGTCTTCGTGAGCGACGCGCCGAAGGCCATAAACTCCTTCCTCGGGCGGACCCACATTAGGGCGGTGATTGCCGTAAGCGGGGTGTTCGGCGACGGGCAGAAGGTAGCGTACGCGGTGCTCCGCTACGGCGATGCGATCGACGGGAGCAGCGTGGGGAAGGACACCTTCGCGGCCGAGGAGCACACTGTTACAGACGCCTTCACGAGCGGGACTGAGGATCCCTCGGGGCGCGCGGACTCGGGGAGGCAGGTAATCGTCACCTTTGACACCTCCGTCAGGTTTGACGCTGCGGCCGGCGGCGCGGGCAAAAAGGAGACAAAGGATGAGAAGGAGCACGCCATACCGCAGATCCGCGCAGGGAACCGCCCTGAGCGGAAGGAGGGGCTTTTCCCAGGCGATGTGACGCTCCGGCAGCTGAGGCCCGTGAGGATCACTGACGGGCGGGAGATCACCGAGGCGTACAGCATCCGGAGCACCATGGAGAAAACACTCGTCGTAGATGACTTCCGCCAGGAGGTCTTCCGCGATCCGGAGACCGGCGGCACGCTCCGCTACAATATCTTCATTCCCAGGGGCTATACCGAGAAGGAGCGGTATCCTCTTGTCCTTTTCATGCATGACGCGAGCGGCGCCGGGCAGGAGGACACCTGGACGCTCAGGCAGGGGCTCGGCGCCGTGGTCTGGGCGTCTCCCTCCGAGCAGGCGAAGCACCCCGCCATTGTCCTTGCGCCGCAGTATGACGAGGTCGTGACCGACGACAGCTACGCCCACACAAAGTCCGCCGAGCTTACGGCCGGGCTCGTGCAGCAGGTTATGCGGACCTACACCGTCGACAGCAGCCGCGTCTACGTAACAGGGCAGTCAATGGGCTGCATGATGGCGTATTTCCTGATGTCGCACTATCCGGATCTCTTCACCGCGGGGCTTCTCGTCGCGGGGCACTGGAACACCGCCGAGCTTGCCCCGATGAGCAGGATGCCCCTCTGGCTCGTCTCCGGCGGCGGGAAGTCCAGAACCGGCGCCGAGGGCGCTATAAAGGTGTGGGAGGCTCATGGCGGGGAGGCCGCGTCAGCCGAATGGCCGCTCGCCGCGTCAGACCGGGAGCGCGATGACATGACGAGCGCGCTCATCGCGAGGGGCGGCAACATCCACTACTCGCACCTAACCTCAGGCTCACATTTTGACACCTGGCGCGCCGCCTACGGCTTCGGCGCGGTGCGGGACTGGCTCATGAGGCAGAGAAAGCAGCCTCACTGAGCCGGGGTGAGCTCCTTCTCGAGGCAGACCAGGCGCACCCCTGGTATGCCGTTGAAGGTGCAGTCCACGATGTCCGCCTCCCTGCAGCCCAGGCGGCGGTAAATGGCCCGCGCCCTCACGTTGATGGCGTTGGTGTCCATGCGGAGGCGGAGGCAGCCATGCCTTCTCGCGCAGTCCTCGTAGAACGCGACAAAGGCGCGCCCGCAGCCCCTGCCTCCGCAGTCCGGATCGGCTGTCAGGGTGTGGAGGACCATGACCTCGCTGTCAGGAGCCTTCACGCTCCAGCGCGCTCAGGCGCAGGCGGGAACCTGCTGGCGGTTGATGAACGCGGATGCGGCGATCCGCCCACCGTCCTACATCACGAAAAGATCGCGGAGCATGCTGACCGCAGTCTCATCAGTCGGGCAGACGTCCCTTACCCAGCCTATGACCGCATCTCCCAGCTCCTCCATGTCGTGGACCCTATCATAAATGGCGGCTGCCGCGGGAATGTCTGCCTAGCGTGCTCTCCATATGCTCATGATCTCTCCCAGTGTTTCGGGAAACGTAATGCTGTTCCGGGCATGACAGCCCCGCGCGGGGAGGATTTCATCCGGAGATCCGGCCTCACTCTTCTGGGGAGAGTGAGGCGTCGCGGTCGTTCCTGACAGCTGATGTCATGGCAGTGCCAAAATTCCTGAAAAACTTTCCCGGATCCGCACTTTGCCCCCGGTTTAAGGCTGATGGGCGTGTGGTAAAATCAGCGGCAGACATTTTCCAGAGAAAATAAAGAAGAGAACATGAAAGACGTAGAAGTTGCCGGCGACGGCAGCGAGCAGATCAGACTCCATTCCTTTACCGAGCAGGCCTACCTCAACTATTCGATGTCGGTCATCAAGGACCGCGCGCTCCCCAGCATCACTGACGGGCTCAAGCCCGTGCAGCGCCGCATCCTTTACGCGATGCACGAGCTCGGCATGCGCCCGGACTCCAAAACCCAGAAGTCGGCGAAGACCGTGGGCGCTGTTATCGGCAACTACCATCCGCACGGCGACACCGCCTGCTATGAGGCGATGGTCCTCATGGCGCAGGACTTCTCCTGCCGCTATCCCCTCGTGCAGGGGCAGGGCAACTGGGGCTCCAGGAACGATCCGAAGTCCTTCGCCGCGATGCGCTACACCGAGGCGACGCTCTCACCCTTCTCCGAGGTGCTCCTCTCCGAGCTCGGCATGGGGACGGTCGACTGGGTGCCGAACTTTGACGGAACGCATGACGAGCCCAGGTTCCTGCCTGCCATGCTCCCGCACATACTCCTCAACGGCGTGACGGGCATCGCGGTCGGCATGGCGACCGACATCCCGCCGCACAACGCGCGCGAGGTGGCGGCGGCCTGCGTCGAGCTCATCGATCATCCCGATTCGACCGCGGCGGATCTAATGAAGGTCCTCCCGGGCCCCGACTATCCGACCGAGGCCGAGATCATCTCCTCGCCTGACGAGATCCGCTCGGTGTACGAGACCGGGAAGGGCACCATCAGGATGCGAGCAACCTATCTTACCATGGGCGGCGACATCATCATCACGGCTGTTCCCCACCAGGTGTCACCGGCGAACGTCATCAGGCAGGTTGCGGAGCTCATGCAGAAGAAGAAGCTCCCGATGGTGAGCGACATCCATGACGAGTCAGACATCCAGCATCCCTGCCGTCTGGTCATTGTCCCGAGATCGAACAGGGTGAAGCCCGACGAGCTCATGCTCCACCTCTTCACCTGCACCGACCTCGAGAAGACCTACCGCGTCAACATGAATGTTTTGGGCGAGGACGGGACGCCGAGGGTCTGCCCGCTCCACGATCTCCTCAAAGGCTGGCTCAGCTTCAGGAAGGACACCGTAAGGCGCCGCCTGCAGACGAGGCTTGACGCGATACTGAAGCGCCTCCATCTCCTTGACGCCCTCATGACCGTGTTCCTCAACCTCGACGAGGTCATAAGGATCATCAGGACCGAGGACAAGCCCAAGCCCGTGCTCATGAGCCGCTTCGGGCTTGATGACGAGCAGGCCGAGTACATCCTCGAGACCAAGCTCCGCGCGCTCTCCCGCCTGGAGGACATGAAAATAAGGTCCGAGAGGGAGAAGCTCGAGAAGGAGCGCGATGATCTCCAGGGCCTCCTCTCGGATGACGCGAGGTTCATGAAACTTGTGCGGAAGGAGATCATCGAGGCCGCGAAGAAGTGGGGCGATGAGAGGCGCTCGCCGATTGTCGCCCGCGACGCCGCAAGGCCCTACCTCGAGACTGCCATCACCCCGGCGGAGAACGTCATGGTCATCGTCTCGAAGATGGGCTGGGTCAGGGGCGCGAAGGGCTCGGGTGTAGATCCCGCCGCGCTTTCCTACCGTGCGGGCGATGAGTACCTCGACAGCATGATGACGAAGAGCAACCTTGACGCGGTCATCCTCACCGACCAGGGCAGGACCTACACCCTGAAGACTGGAGACCTCCCGTCGGCGAGGACCCAGGGCGTGCCCCTTACGAGCATCTTCACCTTCTCTGCGGGCGAGAGCGTGGCCTGCCTCATCCCGGGCGCCTCAGGCGACCGCTTCCTCCTTGCGACGTCTGACGGCTACGGCTTTGTCGCGCCCTATGACGCCTTCGTCTCGAAGAACAGAAGCGGCAAGGCCGCGGTGACGGTGAAGGAGGGCACCTCGCTCCTCCGCCCCGTGAGGGTTCCGGAGAGCGCCGCGGAGCTCCTCGTGTTCGTTGTCTCCGGCGACGGCAGGCTCCTCATCTTCCCGCTCTCCGGACTCCCGGAGCTCGCGAAGGGCAGGGGACAGAAGCTCATGCAGCTCCCCGAGACTGATGACGAAGGGAGCCAGGTCCTTGCCGTAACGGCCGTGGTGCCCGCTGACCGCCCGGCGGTATTCACATCAGGCAAGAGAAAGTTTACACTTAGCCCCGGAGACTTTAAGATCTACGAGGGAGCGAGGGCCCGCAGGGGAACCGCGCTCCCGAGAGGCTTCCGCCGTGTCGACCGGATTGATGTGGAGAATGAGTGATGCTGGCCGCTTTCAGAACCGTTTTGCTGCTGTCCCTTTTTGTAGTGTGGTCAATAATCGGCCTCATCATCGGCATCCTGAGGCCGCGGCATCCCGAGAACACCTACATCATGGCGAACCGCCTGCTCTCGCTTGCGGCCCCGATCATGGGCTTCAAGATCCATATTGAGGGTGAGGAGCTTGTGAAGGACATTAAAACCGGCATTTACGCCGGCATCCACCAGAGCAACTGGGACATTGTCTTCCAGGCGAAGTGCATGAGGAAGGGCGTGGTCACGGTCGGGAAGAAGAGCCTCCTCTGGGTGCCGCTATTCGGCTTTGTCTACTACCTCGCGGGCAACATCCTCCTCGACCGCGCGAACGCCAGGCACGCGGTCGGCACCATCAAGAAGGTCGCCTCCGAGATCAGGGACAGGGGCCTTTCGGTGTGGATGTTCCCCGAGGGGCACCGCTCGCTCGGGAAGGGGCTCGCGCCCTTCAAGACCGGCGTTGTCTATCTTGCTGCCGAGGCCGGCTGCCCGGTGATCCCGGTCGTGTCATCGTCGTATTTCAGCAACATCAGGCTCGGGCGCTGGAACAACGGTCACATCGTGCTCCGCTACCTGGAGCCGCGGGTCTATGAGAAGTTTGAGAGCAACCGTGACGCGAAGGCCGCGGCAAAGGCTCTCCATGACGAGATGAAGGCCGCGCAGGACGAGCTTACCGCGAGGGCTGACGCGCTCAACGCGGAGGAGGGAATCGATCCGGTCGGAACAGGCGCGTCCGAGGCAGCTCCTGAGGCTAAGGCTCCTGAGGCTGTTCCTGACGTGAAGACCGCTCCTTCGGCTGAGC
The DNA here is from genome assembly GCA_900317945.1 of uncultured Pseudomonadota bacterium. Classification (GTDB taxonomy): domain Bacteria; phylum Pseudomonadota; class Gammaproteobacteria; order Enterobacterales; family Succinivibrionaceae; genus UBA2810. Next base: position 20,933 of record ONIT01000023.1, on the reverse strand, counting down.
CCGCGGCGGCCGGAGAGGAGCCTTCAGCTGTGAAGGACCCCTCATCCGGCGCAGGGCCCTCATCAGGGGACAGGTGACGTATGAAGGTCATGAGGCTTTCACAGCATGGCAGGAGGCGGGCGGCAGCCCGTCTCCTGCCTCTTCTTTTTGCGCTCAGCGCATTTTCAGCATATTCAGAGGCAGTGCCCCAGGCAGAGCAGATCAGCGATGATTTTGCCGCGCTGTCATGGACCGGCGGCTCGGGGAAAGGCTCCTCGGCCGCAGCCATGTACGCTGGAGCCGAGGCGCTCTACTGCGCTACAGGGCGCGAGAGGGTGAAGAAGCTCTGCGCCGCTGACGCCGCAAACGATGATCTCAGGGGGAAGGTCTCCTCGTTCAGCCTTCCTGACGCCAAGAAGGGAGAGAGTGCCTCCGGCGCGGTGTTCTACGCTGAGAAGCGCCGGGAGCTTTACTTTGTCCTCAGGTCACAGTCAGGCGAAGACTGCAGGGTCCTGCAGGTGAGCATCGGCGACGCTGCGGCACGAGCCGGCAAGGCGGTAGTCTCGGAGTGCTCCGCGGAGCGCTTCACGGTGCCACAGGTTCCTGAGGTCTCGCCGCTACCTCCTGAGAATATCTGGGGAGGCGTGAAGGTCAGGGGCGCGATCCCTGAGCCCGCGCTGCATCAGGGAGGCGGAGCGGCGGCGAAAGGCGCGCCGTCTGCGGCGCTGCCGCTTCCCGGGGAAGCTCCTTCGACTCTGGTCATGAATGTTACGGGAGGAGGGAGCAGCAGGATTGTCACCTGCCTCGCGGATGTCCGCCACCTCGCGCGCTGCGGAGCGTCGGGAAATTACTTCTCGGGCGCGGACATTGAGCTGCTCCCGGGCGAGGTCCTTGACGTAGAGTCAGTGGACGGGAAGGTTACGGCAAAGGTCTTCATCACTGACGGAAAAGCCCGGATCCCCGCCTGGTACTCCGACCTCAGGCTCCTCGAGAAGGGCGGGAAGGGGCCTGGGATATCGGACTTCGCGCTCTCAGCGATGGAGCCGTCTGTCACATTTGCGGGATTCAGCAAAGACACGCTTTTCCTCGCGGAGCATGAGAAGGGGACAGAGAGCCCGGTAACAGCCATAAGCGTCTCCCCGAGGAATTCAAAGGGGCTTGATGAGGGGAGCCTCAGGTTCTTCCTGAGATCCGCCTCTCCCTACTCGTTCCCCGGCTACTGCTCTGCGCTCTCACGCCTGCTTGAGAGCGCGGAGGATGACAGATCCGTCCCTGACGCGCTCTATGACAGCGCGGTCCTCCGCCGCGCAGCCTACTGCCGCGGAGGGCTCCTCGGACACTTCTGCACCAGGGGCAGGCGCGCCGACACGCTCCATCACGGGACTCTCCGCTCAGCCGAGCGGTATTTTTCCGCGATGAAGGGAGAGCTTCTCTTCAGGAAGTCCCTGGAGCTCGCGGAGGGCGGCAGGGCGGGAAGCGGCAGCGCCTCGTTCAGCCCGGAGCTTGACATTTATTTCCGGGAGTTCATGCGCCTTGATGAGCTGCAGAGGAGGCGGAACGCCTCTGAGGCTGACCGCGCTCTCCTTGAGGGCGGGCACTGGGCAGGAATTCCGGAGCTTGACGGCGATGACCGCTCCTGCCTTGATGATCTTGAGCGTCAGGGAGCCGACCGGAAATAAAAAAAGCCCCCGCCTGGCGGGAGCCTCTGATTGGACTTTCAGAGCCTACTGCTGCAGCTCACGGAGCCTCCGGTAGGCGCCGTCCTTCCTTTCCATAAGCTCCCTGTGGGTGCCGCTCTCGATGATCCTGCCCTCGTCCATGACCGCGATGCAGTCCGCGTCCTCGACGGTCGAGAGGCGGTGCGCGATCACGATCTTGGTGATTGAGCGGTCAAGCGAGCGGAGGGCCTCCTGAATGGCCTCCTCCGACTCGGAGTCGAGGGCGCTTGTGGCCTCGTCGAGAATGAGGATCGGGGTCTTCCTGAGGAGCGCCCTCGCTATCGCGATGCGCTGCCTCTGTCCGCCCGAGAGCGCGCTGCCGTTCTCCCCGAGGACCGTGTCATAGCCATTGGGGAGCTTCCTGATGAAGCTGTCAGCGTTCGCGGCCTTCGCCGCTGCCTCAATCTCCTCGCGGCTGTGCTTCCCGCCGTCAGCGTAGGCGATGTTCGCGGCAACGGTGTCGTTGAAGAGCATGACGTTCTGCGAGACAAGCCCGATGGAGCCGCGGAGCGACTCGAGCGTGAAGTCCTTGATGTCCTTCCCGTCAATGCTGACAGTTCCCGAGTCAGGATCGTAGAACCTCGTGATGAGCGCGGCGAGCGTGCTCTTGCCGGATCCCGAGCGTCCGACGAGCGCCGTGGTGGTGCCGGGCCTCATCTCAAGGGTGATGCCGCGGACGGCAGGCGTGTCCTTCCCTGGGTAGGTGAACGTGACGTCCCTGAAGCTCACCTCACCCTTCACGTCCTTCAGGACCTCGGTTCCGGTGGCGCTGTCCTTCTCGGTCGGATGGTCGATGATGCCGAAGAGCGACTGAAGTCCCGTGATTCCTCTCTGGACCTTGTTGTTGACCTGCATGAGGGTCTTGATGGGCTTCAGGAGCATCATCATCGCGGTGATGATGGTGGCGAAGCCGCCGGCTGTGAGGCCGCCAACCAGGTCGGGATTTGTGGCCATGACGAGGATGGCGGCAAGGGCCGAGGAGGCGATGAGCTGCACCAGGGGAGAGCCGACGGCCTGGATCTTCACGACCTTCATCGTGGTGTCCCTTATCGCGCCGCTGCTTTTCGCGAAGCGCTCGTTCTCGACATCGTAGCCGTTGAACATCATGACCTCGCGGTGGCTCAGCAGCATCTGCCCGGTCTCCGATGTGATGTTCCCGACCGACTGCTGCAGCGAGCGGCTGTAGCGCCTTATCCTCCTTGAGATGGTGGAGACGATGAAGCCGACCACCGGGCCGATGACGAAGAAGATGATGGTGAGCTGCCAGGATGTCCAGATCATGAGGCAGAGGAGCCCGATGACGGTGGTCGCCTCGCGCACGATGGTAACGATGGCGTCGCTCGCCGTATCCTTCACCTGCTCGGCGTCATAGGTAATCTTCGCAATGAGCTCGCCTGACTTGTGCCTGTCATAGAAGCTCACCGGCATCCTGAGGAGCTTCGCGAACACCTCGCGCTGCAGCGTCATGACCACCGTGTTGCCGATGTAGTTGATGTTGTAGTCGGAGAGGAACTGCGAGAGCCCGCGGAGGGCGACGATGCCGATGACGACCCAGGGCATCCAGAAGAGCACATTGCTGTTGTGCGCGTTGATGCCGTCGTCAAGGAGCGGCTTTATGGTGCTGACGAACACCGTGTCGGTGAGGCCGTTTCCGACCATGCCGATGATGGCCAGCACGAAGCAGAGTTTGTAGTTGAGAATGTACCCGAGAAGCCTTCTGAGAAGCCTCGGGCCTGATTCGCTGCTGCGGAGATCGCTGCAGCTGTCCGGAGTGCTCTGATTCATTGCTCTGTCCTGATGATTTGCCTGATGCGCCATTTTATCAGGAACGGGGAATTGACGGCTTTAAGGAGGAGGGGGCTGTTGAGGATTAGGTCAGGGATCACGGGAAACGTCTGGTTTCTCAGGATCCCTGATGACGGCATACGGCGATAGCCACAGGATTAGGCACCGCCTTGCGGCTGATTTTCATTAAGCTTGCCATGGCTGCGGAGCCATTCCCTGAGTGCCGGAACAGAGGCCTCCGGAACAACCTCCTTCACGAGTGGCCAGTTCTGTGCCTCTATTTCCTCAATCAGGTACTGGGCAGAGTTCAAAAAGTATTCAACTCTGTACTCTTTTGTCTCCTTAGGATATTTTTGGGCGAGGTAGCGCAGGCCGTCAACATAGCCCATGTCCGGAACACGTGCCACGGTCTCTTCAAAAAATTCACTCAGCCAGAGAAATTCTTCCACCGTACATTCTGAGTAGAGGTACTTGATTGTTCCCGGCATATCCTCACATAACACATCAATAAGCTCTTTATCGCAATGTTCAATCGTTAAATAATCCTCAGGATGTATCTTTTCACGTTTGGCTATGAGTTCCTTGAATTTACGGATGTCCATTGTCTTTTTCTCCTTTGTCTGACGGCTTGGAAGGCTCTCGTTTTTCACTGCGGTTTCCTCAGCCTGCCGTGGCTTACCAGCCATTCGTGCAGGAACTTTTCAGAAATATATGGCGCGACGGACTTCACCAGGGGCCAGTTCTGTGCCTCAATCGCCTCAATAAGACATTGTGCAGAATCAATGAAAGGAGTGATTTGGCACATGCTGTTTTCCTCTGGGTATTTCTCGGCCAGGTAACGGAGCGCTCTGATGAAATCCATGTCAGGAACATGTGCAACAGCCTCATCCAAAACTTCGCTCAGGAAGGCAAATTCCCTTGCAGTGCATTCTGTGTAGAGATACCTTATGGTTCCCGGCATATCCTCACACAGGACTTCGACGAGATCATCCCAGCACTTCTCGACCTCCCAGTATGCCTCATCGTTGGTACATTCTCGTTTTGCGATGACGTCCTTGAACTTCCGGATATCCATCAGCTTTTCTCCTCAGGCAGCACGCAATCTGCTATGGTTTCACAGCCGGCTCATCTCAAAACCAGCTTCGGTCCGGCAGCCCTGCTCATGCTCCAATCCGCGCACATCATGCGGGAGACGGCGCCTGACAGCCTTATGCCAGGCTTCATTCAGAATCCTGTTACCGGAATCATAGCCGGCCGGAATAAGGCGATCAAATCTTAAAGCAGGCAGATATGTCACAGGGAGTCATAATTCTGTATCTTTTTACTGAAATCCGGGGCAGGCAGCAAGGCAAGTGGAGAAACAGCAGTCCGGACTGATTAAGATTCCGGCGCCGGAGCGCGTATTGAGTATTCCGGCTGGTATACTTTCCTTGAGTGCTTAATTGAGGCTGAGGAGTGAGTGAGAGTGGTGGAAATCTATCACGGGAGCAGGGAGGCTGTCCGTTTTCCGGCGCTCCGGAAGGCCGGGTACACAATGGACTTCTCATGGGGATTCTACTGCACGGAAAGCCTCACGGAGGCCCAGCGCCATGCTTGGAGGTGCGGGAGCAGAGGCATGGTGAGCGTCTACCGGTACACGCCGGATGAGAGCCTCAGGATACTCCGCTTTGATGCCATGACGGACGGATGGCTTGACTTCATCGCGTTCTGCCGTGCCGGCAATGTCCATGATTACGACATTGTGGAAGGCCCCATGGCGGATGCGGGCGTCTCTGATCCGCTGAACTGCTTTCTTGCGGGGGACATATCAAGGGCCGCCTTCCGGGAGCTGGTGCGCTCAAAAGAGCCTTCGCGGCAGATAAGCTTTCATTCCATGAGGGCTCTCGGGTGCCTCAATTTCCTCCGGAGCGGGGAGTCTCATGCATGATTCAGAAAGGCGGAATGACATTTATTACGTCTGCTGCATGATCGAGTTCACTTCAAGAAAGACGAAAAACCACCGCAGTGCTGTTGCCCGGAAGCTCGGCATCAAGGGCATTCAGCAGGAGCTTTCAGATGCCGCGGTAAGCCACTGCCTGAGCTTTGAGGAGGTCTCTGAGGACTGGACTCTGAGGTACGGCATTGCCGAGGGGGATTTTGACACGGTCAGCACCTGCAGGTACGAGGTTCCTTCCGTCACCTCAATCGGGCGTGTTTACTTCAGGCTAGCCGAATCCATTCCTGGTGATGTGCCAGATGAGGAGAAAATACTCATGGTGTTCACATCCTTTATCAGCGATGCCATCTCAGACTTCAATACATCTGTCTATTACAGCAATCCAGACTATCTTCAGTGCTCTTTCGAGGAGGGGAGGCTCCTGGACTTTGATTAGACGGGCCTTGCTGTGACTTGCTGATGCGCCCAGTCCGTTCTGACTTTGCCGGGCATGTCTGGAATCCGGCGTCAGGCTTTACGCCGCAGGCATGGTAGGGTACAATCATCCCTGCGATTTCTTTTTTTGTTCTCAGGGCGGAGTGAAAGTCTCCACTGGCGGTAAAGCCCGCAAGCGCAATGCAGATGGGGTGAGACTCCCCGGCCAACGGTTACAGTCCGGATGAAAGAGAATATGTCCGAAGGCGGATGTGTTTAGGGCCCTGACTTGCGATACAGAGGCATAACGTGAGTCAATCAGTAGATTATCTTGGCAGGTTTGGCCAGAATTACCAGGAAAGGATAGAGAGGGCAATCAGCTCAATCCAGGCAGGCGGCGGCGTGATGATTGTCGATGACAACAACCGCGAGAACGAGGGAGACCTCGTCTTCAGCGCCGAGCAGATGACCGAGCAGCAGATGGCCCTCATGATCAGGGAGTGCTCCGGCATCGTCTGCCTCTGCCTCACTGACGAGAAGATCAGGGAGCTTGATCTCCCCATGATGGTGGAGAACAACACCAGCCCCTTCCAGACCGCCTTCACCATCTCCATCGAGGCAAAGGAGGGCGTAACCACCGGCGTCTCCGCCCATGACCGCCTCACCACCATCAAGGCGGCGATTAAGGACGGCGCAACCCCTGCCGACCTTACCCACCCGGGCCACGTGTTCCCGCTCCGTGCGCGCGAGAACGGCGTGCTCACCAGGCGCGGCCACACCGAGGCCACCGTTGACATCTGCCGCCTCGCGGGCTTCAAGCCCTGCGGCGTCCTGTGCGAGCTGACCAATATCGACGGCACCATGGCAAGGCTCCCGGGCGTCACCGCCTTCGGCATTGCCCACGGCTTCCCGGTCATCAGCATCGAGGACATCTCCGAGTACAGGAAGGCTACAGGCAAGTAGCCCGCTCTAAGGCAATCCGGAGGATTTGACAGCAGTATGAAGCAGCTTCTCTACCGTGCGGCGCTCGCCTTCTTCCTGACGGTAATCATCGTCTCCGTCTCGGCAATGCTGAGGCACAGCGTGTTCTCGTCAAGCGTCATCGGCGTCGATGTCGAGCTTGAGTCGCCCGCAAGGCAGGTGATAAGCGTTGTCGGGTCACGGTACGGAAGCAGCAGGGTGCTCTTTGACCAGAGGAAGGCCAAGTCCATGGACTTCCCCGCCGGGCGCTATACGCAGCATGTCGATCTCCGGATGCCCTCCATCGAGAGGCTCCGCATTTCCTTCCCCGCGTCCGAGGGCGAGACGGTGCTCCGGCGCGTCACGCTCTCGGGGAGAAGCGTCTTCGACATCACCGACTTCTCCTCAGCTGACTACAGCGGCTTCTCGAGCTTTGACGTCTACGATGACCGCGTCGAGCTCAGCGCCAGGAAAAGCTCATCCATAACCCTGAGCGGCTTCCAGCTCAAGCCCCTCTACCGCGTGTTCGGCGTCGAGCTCACCTGGAGGAACAGCATCCTGTTCTGCTCGGGGCTCTTCATCCTGATGTATCTCGCCGTCGCCTTCACCGGACGCCTGTTCCGCTCGAGAAGGAAGCTTCAGGAGAAAACTGAGCCATGAACGGACTTGAGCCTGCCCTTTACATAGTGGCAACCCCTATCGGTAACCTCTCCGACCTTACGAGGCGCGCCGAGGAGGTCCTCAGGAACGCCGACGTCGTCGCCGCCGAGGACACCAGGCACTCAAAGCTCCTTCTTGACCATTACGGCATAAAGCCGCCACAGATGGTGGCCTTCCATGACCACAATGAGCTCGAGCGGCGCGACGCCATCGCGGAGAAGGTCTCAGCGGGGCTCGCCGTCGCGCTGATCTCCGACGCCGGCACTCCGCTCATCTGCGATCCGGGCTTCCATGTGGTTGATCTCTGCAGGTCATCAGGTATCAGGGTCATTCCGGTGCCGGGCTGCTGCGCCGCGATAACCGCGCTCTCCGCCTCGGGGCTTCCTACTGACCGCTTTGTATTCCGCGGGTTCCTCCCAGTTAAGGACAAGGCGCTCCGCGAGGCGCTGGAGTCAGTTAGGCGCGAGACGGCCACCACTGTCTTCTACGAGTCCCCGAGGAGGGTCCTCGACACGGTGAGGCTCATGGCCGAGATCCTCGGGAGCCGCAGGCTCGTCATCGCCCGCGAGCTCACCAAGACATTCGAGAGCTTCTACGATCACCCGGCTGATGAGATGGCGTCCTTCCTCGCGGAGGATCCTGACAGGCAGAAGGGCGAGTTCGTCATCATGGTCGCGGGCGCTGATGCCCCTGAGGAAGGGGCGGTCTCAGCCGAGGCCGAGAGGATTCTTAAAGTTCTGCAGCCGCTCATGCCCATGAGGAAGGCGGCGAAGGCCGCGGCCGAGATCACGGGGCTCCGCGGGAACGATCTTTATGAGGCGGCGCTCCGCCTCTCCGGAAAGGACAGCTGAGGGCTGTCTGATGCTTTGAGAGGTTCTGATGCTTCCAGGGGTGCTCTACTTCCTTTTTGACAATCTTCCCGGCAGCTACAATCCCCGCGAGAAGGGCGGCGTTGAGCGCTTCTCGCTGAGAGTCTCTGACACGCTTTCGTCACAGTTCCGCTTTTTCTTCGCCTATACCCATGAGGTCGACAGAAAGCATTACATCGATGGCGATCTCGACGTGAGGAAAGCAGGGTCTGAGGGGCTCAGGAAGTACATCAGGGACAACGGCATCAGCATTGTCCACCTGCAGCAGTATGACGAGAAGGTGCTGGCCTTCTTCAGGGATGCCCTCGCCGGGACTCAGTGCATAATCCTGGCAACCTACCATTTTCGGCCGTATACGGATGTCCAGGAGTACTCAGCGTTCGGCTGCCTCCGGAGGATCCGCTGGGAATCAGGCATGTCAAGGCGGCTCAAGTGGCTCAAGCGCCTGATGTTCCTTCCTTACTACCGGAAGAAGCGCTTCGATGAAATGATGGTGAAGTTCAGGCTGCTCTCTGAGATCTGCCAGGCTGTGGCTTTCCTCTCCCCTTCGTTCCTGGCGCTTGCCGACTCGCTCGCGGGGCTCCCGCTCCTTGCGAGGAGCCGCGTCATCCCGAACCCGCTTTCCTATGACGTGAACTTCCCCGCAGAGAAAATTGCCAAGAAGGAGCACCTGGTGGTGGTTGTCTCCCGCATGGAGGAGGCCGCTAAGCGCGTCTCAGCGGCGATCAGGATCTGGGGCGAGGTGGAGAAGCGCGGCTTTGACTCCTGGCATATGGTGGTCATGGGAGACGGCTACTCCAGGAAGAGCTATGAGAAGCTCGCGGGGAAGCTGGGGCTAAGGCGCATTGAGTTCACCGGCTTTGCGGATCCCAAGCCTTACTACGAGAAGGCCTCAATATTCATCTCCTGCCCTCCCGTCGAGGGGTTCTGCCTGTCGCTTGTAGAGGCCATGCAGCATGCTGTGGTGCCGGTCATTGCGAGCGATGCCGAGGTGTTCCCCGATATCTTCACCCATGAGGAGAGCGGGCTTCTTTACAGCTACCCGGATCTTGCCGGATGCCTTGAGGGGCTTGTCTCCCTTATGGAGGATGACGGTAAGAGGGAGAGAATGGCGAGGGCCGCCCTTGAGCGGGCGCAGGATTTCCGGGCGGAGAGGATCACGGGCATGTACGCCTCGCTCTACCGCGAGTTCCTGCCCGGAGAGGCGGAGTAATCCCCGCCTTCCGCCTGACGGCTCCCTGAAAATGCGCTGCGCGTCAGGGAGCACTCTGTTACTTCAGCTTTCCGTATACCTCGTCAGTTACCGGCTCAAGCCACTCGTTGCTGGCGTCCTTCCCGACCTTGGTCATGTAAGTGAGGTGCTGGAACCAGCTGTCCTTCGCCGCGCCGTGCCAGTGCTTCACCCCTACCGGTATGGCTATGACGGTTCCCGGAGTCATCTCGACAGCATCCTTGCCCCACTCCTGGTACCAGCCGCGCCCGGCGACAGCAACGAGGACCTGCACGCTGTCATGGTGGACATGCCAGTTGTTCCTGCAGCCGGGCTCGAACGTCACGTTGACCGGCGCCCCGTCCTGCCCCTCGAAGCTCGTAAGGTAGCTGTTCCCGATGAAGTACTTCGCGTAGGCGTCGTTGGGCTTGCCGACAGGGTAGGGCGTCGACATTTGGAACTCCTCAAGTGTCTGCGCGCTGTCAGTCCAGACGTCCTTCGCGAGATTGAACACCGCCCAGGCCTTCGGCCAGCCCATGTAGAATGCCGCGTGGGTGATCACTTCCGCGAGCTCCTGCCACGTTACGCCGTTCGCCTTCGCGGTCATCAGGTGGTATCTGAGCGATGAGTCGGTGATGCCCTGAGCGGCAAGCGAGAGGATCGTAACTAGCGAGCGGTCATGGAGCGGGAGCTCGTCCTGCCTGTTCCACAGCTCTCCGAAGAGCACGTCATCGTTGAGGTGCGCGAACTCCGGGGCAAACTCACCGAGGCTCTTCCTGCCTGCGGTCTGGGTGATTTCCTTCTGATTGGGTTTCATTGTCGTATCCTCTGCAAAAGCCCCGCCCGCAAGACACATGCAGGCGAGAAGAACAGCAAATTTCCTCATGGTGATTGCTCCCTGGTGAAAGCCGGAAGCGGCCTGGCAATTCCGGCCGCGGCGCATTGTTACCTGAAGCTTCTCTCGAAGATGCCGGCGACGTCCTCATCGGTCATCTCGCAGGGGTTGGCGGGATAGAGGCCGCCCATGGTGTCGCGGGCGCATTTCGCAAGAGTCATGCACTCGTCCTTCGTGAAGCCGTAGTCGCTCATCCTGAGATCCGCGACGCCGCACGCGTCCTGCAGGGACTTAAGAGCCTTCAGGAAGTCGCGCGGATCTGCGCTCTCAGGGTATCCCATGACGCGGGCCATCTTTATGAATCGGTCATCGCAGGCATGGCGGTCAATGAAGAACTTCGCGAACTCATAGGAGATCATGATGAGGCCGGCGCCATGCAGCAGGTTCCTGTGGTACGCGCTCATCGCGTGCTCCATGGAGTGCTGCGCGGTGGTGCTGGTGAGCTGCATGGTGATGCCGGCCATGGTCGAGGCGTAGGCTATATGCTCCCTGGCCTCGAGGTTCTTCCCGTCACTCACTGCTATTGGCAGGTACCTCGCGATGTTCGCGATCGCGGAGAGTGCGATGGACTCGGACATGATGTTGAGGCTGGTGCTCATCATGACCTCGGTGTTGTGGAAGAGCGCGTCAAAGCCCTGGTATGCGGTGTACTTCGGAGGAACGGTTGTCATGTAGGTAGGATCGACAACGGCGATTCTGGGCTTGCACATTGCGTCGCCGAGCCCGATCTTCTCGTGGGTGTCGGTCTTGCTGATGACGCCCCACTCGTTCATCTCGGAGCCGGTGCCGGAGGAGGTCGCGATGGTTACGATAGGGAGCGGATCATTGGGCGCGGTCTGGCCCTTTCCGGTTCCCCCAAAGACGAAGTCCCAGAGATCGCGCTCGGGGTTCGCGGCGATAATGGAGACCGCGACAGAGGAGTCAAGGACAGCTCCGCCGCCAAGCGCGACGATGAAGTCGCAGTCCTCTTCATGCGCGAGCCTTCCTGCTGCCTCGCAGTCCTCCTTCCCGGGGTTCTCGACAACGGACGGGCTGTGGAGGAACTCCACACCGGCCTTCCTCAGCTCCTCAACGGTCTTGTCAAAGGAGCCGTTCCTGTAAATGGACTGTCCCTTTGATGTGAGGAGGAGCGCCTTCTTTCCGGGGAGCTTCTCATTATGGAGCTCTCCGAGCTTCCCGACTCCGAAAAGAAGCTTGGTGGGGCTGTTGAAGACAAAAGAGGTGAAGGACTGCATTGCCATGATGATCTCCTGAATCATGCCTCCGGTCCCGGACGGGAGCGCCGCCGGAGGCTTTCTATGGCTAGCAGTATATTGGCACTTGCTTAGCTATGCTAATGAGTTATTGTTGTATTCATGATATAAGCAGGGCTTATATCACCGGAAGTTTCAGAAAGAAAAAAGCCCCCGGATTTCTCCGGAGGCCCTGTATTATTGTCCAGTTCCTGTTCAGGCTCTGAGCCTGAGGCTCCTATCAGTTGATCTTGATGGCAGTCGGCTGCTTCTGCGGCATCTTCTTCAGGCTGATGTCCAGCTCGCCGTTAGCGTAGGCTGCATTGATGTCCGCAGGATCTGCGTCATCAAACCTGAAGCTCCTCTCGTAAGTGCCATAGGAGCACTCTTCAACCAGGTAGCCCTTCTTCTCATTGCCCTGCTTCTTCTCGGTGTTGTGCTCAGCCTTGATGGTGAGAACTCCGTCATCGAAGGAGAGCTTAATGTCCTCCTTCTTGACACCGGGCATCTCAGCCTTCACCTGATAATGGTCGCCCTTGTCCAAAACATCGGCCTTGAATCCGCCTTCCTCCATGTCAAAGCCGCTGAATGCTGAAAGCGGGCGGCTGAAGAAGTCGAACAGGGTAGGAGTTCCAAATTCTCCAGAGCAGAGTGCATTGTTATGATTCTTTGACATTTTAGTAATCTCCCGGGCCTCAGGTCTTAACCTTCAGCCCTTATCAGTTCTTGTATCATTTCCTTTGCACATTCCTATATGATGCTGACAAGGGGAAATTCAAGAAAAAGACGGGGAAATTTCCATAAATTAAATTTGACTTTATGGGGTTGAAATGCGGAAAACTGACCATATATACATATCAGATATATATTTCAATCCGCCGGATGTTCTGCGGAAACTCCTTCCGCTGCCGCTCCTCCCTCACGGGCCAGATCTTCTCAAGCACATGCGTCACGCAGTACGATCCGTCCTCCCTCCTGATGCATACTCTCCTCAAATCAGGCGAGACCAGATATTCCGCGGCGTACATGTCCAGCAGATTGCGGACCGGCGGGGCCTTTGAGGAAGGATTGCAGAACTCCTCCTCGTAGTCATAGAGCTCAAGGTCGCTCATGCACCATATTCTGCTCCAGCGTGAGACATCACGCGGAGGCTTAAGCGTGCCGGTTGGCTTCCAGGTGAGGCGTGTCCGCCCTGTTTCAACGTTCACCCCGGTGACTCTCCGGCACTCCGTGCAGAACCAGAACTCAAGCCCGCCGGTGAACTTCTCCTCAGACACATCGAGATCCCACGCAGAGAGGTCTGGATTGCGGCTTTGCTCAGCCATAACGAGGCTCTGTATCCAGACGTGGATCATGTCCGGAGTAGGGCATTCCGTATTCCTCATTGAGTTCCCGCAGGTGCACAAAAGTCCGCCCATTTCTTCCCCCTCATCACGCCTCAGCGGGCGTGTCTTTCATACCTGTCAGCCTGTCTGATTTTACCCTGGAAAACCATCCCGGAAAGGCTCTTTTGTCTGAAAGCAGACGGTTTCTGTCTTAAGACGCAATACTGGGAGGCAGCGGAGAATTCACGGCGCGGGGTCTTTTCCCCGATGTCCGGAAAATTTTTCCGCCTTTTTCTAAAAATTTTTCGACTGCGGCTTATTCCCACCATTGTGTAGTATGAATTGTCCTCCCGGCATTCTATAATCAGCTGATCGGGCAGATTTTTGCAGGAGGATGCGCTTCCCCGGAGCGGAAGATCCTCCAGGCCCTGAGAATAGCTTTGTTAAAGGTGAGACTATGGCTTCATTTACTGAGAACGGTGAGACAAGATTTGTGCTCGGGATTATTCCCCCAAAGACAAAGGAGAAGGAGCGTGACGACTGCTCGCTCAGAGTCTTCTTCGAAAGATTCAAAAATGACAGCGGCGGCTGGCGCTACTCACCTATAAACAGCGAGATCATGTTCGCGGATCCGGCGCAGCTTTATGTGACGACCGGCTACTCGAACATCCTCAAGTCATACGGCAGCGGCACGATGGTGCTGGCGCAGTGCAGCATAAACCCGAACAACAACACCTATGTTACATATGACCAGAGGATAGACAAGTTCAAATATACCGATATCCTTGAAATCCTTCCCGTAGGCGCCAACGCACTCAAGCAGGACCGTCCGCCCCTCTCCGAGACCGAGATCCCGGTCGACCGCCTGCCCTGCACCAAATACGTAATGATCTGCCAGGTTCCTGACAAGCCCGACAGCGATGGCAAGTACCAGCCAGCGGTAATCACCGGCCCCTATGAGTTCAGGGTCAAGGACACCGTGCCCACTGACGATCTGAACGTTGCCGCGAGGATTGTCATCCGCTGGCCGTCGAACGGGAGCACCGCCTTCTCGGACAACCGCCTCGCGGACTATTGCGCGGTCTCCTTCGAGAAGGACTATGACGGCACCATCGACTCGCTCCGCGATGACAACATCATGACCGTCTCAGGCCGCGCCTTCATGGTGGGCGGCATCTCGAGGCTTGACCGCACCTCGGTCAGGACCGTCGACATCATGGATGACGAGAACGTCATCAAGAAGTACTACTGCATCTTCGATCACCAGGGCACCCGCAACACCTTCAAGGACCTCACCCCGCAGAAGATGGAGCACTTCAAGAGGCCGCTCCGGAACAGCAAGATGCTGAGGGACTCCCTGAGCCAGCACCGCATCACGAGGCTCTTCGAGCTCGTTGGCTCCATGGCGACGGTCGAGGACGGCATCACGGAGCTCTTCAGCACCTACATCAGCTCCAGGGACGGCAAGCAGCGCCTCACCGAGTACCTGGATCAGCACGAGGACGAGTACTTCGGCAGCTACCGGGCGAGGAGGCAGGAGGAGGAGGAGGCCAAGATCGCGGACTTCAAGAAGAAGTCGGCCGACGCCGAGCGCCGCTACAAGGAGCAGAAGAGCAGGCTCGAGGACATCGTGCAGCAGTGCATGACAGCGCAGAAGAACCTCGATGACACCCAGGCCCAGGAGCTCCAGGGCGAGATTGACCGGATGAATAAGGAGATCAAGGCCCTCGAGGCAAAGAAGAAGGCCCTTGACGCCGATGTCGCGGAGGGGCTCGCGAAGGCTGGCAACATCTCCGAGTACAGCGAGCTCACACAGAGGAAGCCCGCGCTCGAGAATGAGGTCAGCGCGCTCGAGGAGAAGGAGAAGGCCCTCCGGAGCACGGTCGACTCGCTCAATACCATCATCGAGAACAAGGACGGGCAGCTGATGAGCTCCTATCTCAGCATGCGCTCGTTCTTCAAGGCGATGTCGCAGAATGACGGCACCGCGGTCAGGAAGTGGGACTTCTCCTCGGCTCCCGCGGAGAACCAGACGGTTCCCACTGACGCGAAGAAGCGCCTCAAGCTGCAGTCGCACATCATCAGCGAGCTGCAGAAGGCGCTTGCCTACCATGAGCGCCCGCTCTCGAGGGAGAGCGTCATCGGGCTCATCATCTCAATCATCCAGAACCGCTTCACCATTTTCTGCGGGCTCCCCGGCTGCGGCAAGACCTCGTTCCTCAGGAGGCTCGGAGACGCTATGGGGCTCGGCAGGCGCGACCACCTTATCCCGGTGGGGCGCGGCTGGACCAGCACACGCGACATCCTGGGCTACTGGAACTCGCTCTCAGGCTCCTACCAGAGCGCGCCGACCGGCTTCTGGGAGCTCCTCTCCGGCATACAGGGCGAGAAGGGCGCCGAGGTAACCCCGATCCTGGTGGTGCTCGATGAGATGAACCTCTCGAGCCCGGAGCACTACTTCTCGTCATTCCTCAACCTCGCGGATCAGGAGTCCTCGAACACCATCTTCACCGGCAACCCGGAGCCCGGGCACGAGTACCTCGAGGTGCCTGACTACCTGCATTTCGTCGGCACGGTGAACTTCGACGAGACGGTGAACAGCCTCTCCCCGAGGCTTATTGACCGCACCGCGGTAGTTGACTTCGAGTATGTGCAGGAGAGCGACAACATCGGGGCGGAGCCCGGGGACATGCCGGTCTACAGCGCCGACACCTGGCTCAGGCTCTTCTCGGATCCGGGCGACTCGATACAGGACGCTGACAAGAACAGCGCCATCAACAGCATCATCAACATCATCTCCGAGGACAACAGCAAGCTCGGGCGCAAGATCCTGGTCTCCAGGAGAAAGCGCCGCCAGATCGCGAGCTACCTCAATGTGGCCGGGCCGCTCCTTGACAGCGCCTCGCCCATGCTCACGGTTGACCAGGCAGTGCTGCAGTTCGTGCTGCCGCTCATCTCCGGCATGGGACCGAACTTCTGCGAGCGCCTCGAGAAGCTGCTTGACCGCCTCGAGGAGCTGGGGCTCCACTCCTCCTCGTCAAGGCTGCAGAACATCATCACGGGCGGCAGGGCGAGATTCGACTCGTTTTCCTTCATGTCGTAGGAGAGCTGATGCAGATCGACTTATTCATCAGCGTCATCTCGACTCTCCGCGACGGCTCCATGCTGGAGGAGCGGAGGATGCTGATAGACAGCGGAACGCCTGTTACGGGAGCGTCGGTCCCGGAGGATGCCGTTGCCCAGATCACGCTCGTCTCGCCCGACCTGCCGCTCTCCGCGGGGCCGCATGTCCAGATAGACGACCTCGGCTGCTGGCTCACGCCTGAGCAGAACGGCTGCTGGACCGGCGTGCTCTCAGGAGGTGATCCGAGGCGCCCGTTCCTCAACCATGCCGGAACCTGCGAGGCGGTCCTCAGCTGGAGGAGCGCCTACAGCGACATGGAGGGCGCCGATGAGGGGCTCAGGGACAGCATGTCCGTGCAGCTCGAGATCCTGGCGACCAAGAAGAACGCCAAGGCCGCGCGCGACATGCTCGCCATCATCTCTGAGTCCTACTCGGATCCCGAGCTCTGGGAGAAGAAGCACGAGGGAAATGACCTTTCCGGCACCGATGAGAGGATAGTCATAAAGAGGGCGGCTGAGATCATCTCATCGTTCGAGGATCGCTGGCCGTATATCCTCCGCTCGATGCGCGTAACGCTCGAGAGCACCATCGAGTATGACGAGCACGGCATCGCGAATTCCCCGGAGGCCCTCAGCTGGCTCTCGAGGCACCCCGATCAGCTCTATGTCACGTCCCACGAGCGCGCTGACTTCACGGTCTACGGCATCCCGGTCCGGGTCGGGCTCGGGGCGGTGGAGAAGGTCGTGCCGCGGAGGGATCTCTATGAGAACGAGGTCATCTACGGCGCGCTCCACCACATGGTCTCGAAGCTTGGCTCAATCAGGCGCTCCATGGCAGGGCGCGTGAGCGGTCCCGTGAAGGGCAGAATCACCTCGCAGGGCGGCTACGCCAGGATGTCGGACATCATCTCGGAGTACCGCCGGGTGAGCATGGGCGGCACGGTGGCGAAGGTGCTCGATCTCGAGCGCCGGGGTCTCCGCCTTCTCCGGAGCTTCTCCGACGCCTCCGGGATAAGCGGCTCGGCGGCTCCCCTGGAGCCCATCGTAACGCCGTACGTGGCGAAGAACCTGGTGTACTACCAGATCTTCAGCAGCATCATGGAGTGGTACCGCATCTCGAACGGCAGCATTGAGACCAGGGCGGGCGTCTACACCATCGTGAGGCTTGACCGGCTCTATGAGTACTGCCTGCTCGTCAAAATCGTGCACGCGCTCTCCGGCGCCGGCCTTAAGCGCCTCACCCGCGAGTACCGCGACTATGCCGCGACCGGCGTGTTCGGCGGAAGGGCGGCAGAGAGGCCAAAGGACCGGCCGTTCAACTACTACGCGTTCACCAGGGGCTCATGCCGTGTTGAGCTTTTCTATGAGGCGCTCGTCAAGCGCTGGCAGAAGGCGCAGTCCGGCGACCCCATAATCGTCGTGCCGAACAGGCACAGCGACGGGCGCAATGACTGCTGGTGCCCGGACTTCATCATCAGGATCTCGGGGAAGAAGGGACAGAGCTCGTTCATCATCCTTGACGCCAAGTACACGACGCCGCAGAATGTGCTCAACACCAGCCTCCCGGAGCTCGTGCGGAAGTACGTCCTTGGCATACACGTGAGGAGCGACGGCGGGAAGATCGGGACGTCTCCGGTGCAGGCGGTCTGGGCGCTCTACCCGGACGGGTCCTCGGAGTCGGTGAACTACTACTTCCCGGAGCACGGCTTCGGCGGGGCGCATGAGATTCTGCCCTCGATAGGCGGACTCAGGGTGCATCCTGGCGATCCGGACAACGTCCTCTCGAAGTTCCTTGGAACGCTCATCGGGAGAATTGCGGACGGGCTGGAGAAGGGGAGCCAGAAAAAATGACTCGAAAGCCGGAGTGCGTCTGGGATTTGATTGCCGAGGCGGTGCACCTGCGCCTGCCGCTTGAGGACATCCGCGCGACGAGCCAGCCGGGGCTACAGCTCGGGATGGAGGTAGGGGAGTTTGCCACCCTTGCTGGCATTCAGGAGGGGCTTGAGGGCATGAGCCTCGGGGAGGCGGTCCTCGACTTCATCGGGAGCATGTTCCACTCTCCCGCGCCTGAGCGCTCCATCCTGCTCCTTGACCGGAAGAGGCGGCTCATCCGGATCTGGCGCACCGAGTCCGACGAGGACCGCTGCCTCTTTGGCTATTTCCCGGAGTCCAGCCGGCGCGGGAGGATGTGGTGCTGCCTCTTCGTGAGGACTCCAGGTGATCTTCCTCTCCTGGAGCTCGCGGAGCGCTACCGCCTCACCTGGCTCTGAGACGCCTGCAGCCGGGATTTCCAGGCCCAGGGCTTCATAAAAAAATCCCGCACCCCCTGGAGGACGCGGGACTTTATCATGACGCGGAGTGTTTTCAGTAGTCGAGGCGCACTCCGAGCGTTACCTTTGCCTCGCTGTCCGTGTGCTTCGATCCGCCGTACTCGCCGGAGAGGCCCAGTCCCAGATGATCCCCGTACTGGGCGTTGAGGCCCGCCTTCATGCTCCAGGATACGGAGTCCGCTATCTCGGACTCAGCGCTCACCACCGGGCCGCCGAGGTCCGCGTGCGAGGTTAGGCTCCGGTCTCCCGCAGTGAAGATGACGTTCATGTCAGCCGCGGGGCTGAGGCTCCAGTCCCCGGCGCTGAAGGAGCTGCTGACCTTCACGCCGACGGGGAAGAGCTCCTGCTCGGCATGCACCCTCCCAACCCGGATTTTTCCGGCGTTTCCGGTCTTCACGTCAGCCTCGTTGGCATGGATCTTGGTGTAGCGGAATCCCGCGTGGGGCGACACGGTGAAGCTTCCTGCCGGAGCGTCATACCTCACCTGAGCTCCTGCGGTCCAGGCGTCCGCGTCGGCGTCCTCGGCGGAGAGCTTACCGACAGGCGAGCTCTGCTCGGCGCGGCCGCTGAGCTGTGTGAGCCCGGCATCCGAGGCTACCGTGAGCCGGCCGAATGGCATGCTTCCGTAAAGCGTCGCGCCATAGAAACTGAAGTCGTTCCGGGTGTAGGCCAGATCTCCCTCAGTGTGCGAGGTTCCGGTGCCTGCCGTGAAGGCAAGTCCCCCGATGAGGCCGCCCCCGAACTTGAAGTCCTCGCCGAGCACCGCGCCGTAGAGCCTCGAGGAGTGCCCGTAGTTCCCCGAAAGGCCTGCATCAAATCCGTCTGACTCATAGTTCATCCAGATGGGCTGCAGCCATACTCCGGCGCCGGTGCCGTCGATTGATCCCTGCCTCGAGATTGACGCGGCGCCGAAGCCCAGTCGCTCGGAAACAGAGTCGTACAGCGCGCGCTGCGAAAGGAGCGTGTTCTGCACAGTGCCGGAGAGAATGGAGAAGCGGGCGGCGGAGTTGAGCGTCTTCCCAGCCTCGTCAGAGGACATCGCCTCGGAGAGGAACGAGCCGTCCCTGACCGTCCCGCCTTTCTCGATCCAGCCGTTGATGGGATCCCTTATGGACCAGTCGACGCTCCCGTCCTGTATGCCGCGGTAGCGCGCGATGACGCTGCCGTTCCCAAGGGGATCGAGGATGAAGGCGCCGTTCAGCATGATGTACTCTCCGCCGAGGGCTAAGGTGCTGTCAGTGACGCTGCCTGCCTTTGCCCCGAAGACCGGGATGATGTCGTTCGCGGCGACATCGGTCTTGGTGAGCTCGATGGTGCCGGAGTTCCTCACGCTGCCGCCGTTCTCGAAGAGGACAGCAGCTCCGCCCTTGAGGGCTGCCGCGGTGATGGTGAGCTTCGAGCCCTTGCCTACAGTTACGGTATCAGCCGACGAAGAGGGTGCGGCGGCCGCTGTCCTGAGTGATGACTGAGAGGCGGCTTCCGGCGCATGAAGAAGATCTCCGTCAACAGTGAGGTAGGAGCCACTGGAGAGCGTCAGCTTCTTATCGATGAAGCCGAGGGCTTTGAGGCTCTTCCCGTCGATGTCATTCTTCTCGCTCCTGAAGAGCTCTGAGCCGCCCTTCTCGTCTCCCAGGTAGAACGCGGAGCTCCTGCCTGCAGTGATGCCGCCGCTCATAACGCCGTCGCTCCCGCCTGAGGAGAGCCCCTCTGCCGTGAGGAGCGAGGGAGCGGAGCCGTCAGGATTTAACAGCATCACGCTGTAACCGCCGAAATCAGCAGTTCCCGCCTGGAGCGAGGCGCCTTGGAGGATGCTGAAATTTCCGCTGAGGGAAAGCTCTTTCTCCGCGCTCACGCTGCCGCTTCCTGAAATCGCTCCGGCAGCGCTGAGCCTCTCTGCGGAGACCCCGCCTGTAATGAGGGAGTCTCCGAGGACCGCGTCATTTGCCTTAAGGCTTCCGGAGATCTCCGACTCCTTTGCCGTGAGCTTTCCGCTGCTCTCTGCCTTTCCGGCGACGGTGAGGCTCTCAGCCGTTACCTTGCCTTCAAAGACGGAGTCTGAGCCGTCTGCCAGCGTGAGGGAGCCGGCGGTGAGGGTGCCCGTGATGTCAGCGCCTTGCGTTACCGTGATGCTCCCGGTGCCGCCGGTTGCTCCACTGGCATAGAGCCATCCTGTGGTGAGCGCGCCTGAGACGCCGGCGTCCCTGATCCTCTTATCCGCCGTTCCGATGCTCTCCGCGGCCACCGTGCCTTTTATGTCAAGTGCGCCGGTGCCGTTCCCAGTGGGAGCTATGCCCTGGAGGGAGCTCTTTCCCTCAACCGTGAGCTTCGAGCCGTCAAGCAGGAAGACTTCGGGCTCGATGGTGCTGTCCCTCGCGGTGATGTCTCCCTTTATGTTGAGGTTACTGTTCACAGCCGATCTGTGCGATAGCTCTATTGTCACTGTTCGGTCATTTTAAGACGGCTCATATGCAAGTAAAAATTCATGACAATGACTTGT
>ONIT01000053.1 GCA_900317945.1 uncultured Pseudomonadota bacterium | reverse complement strand
AAATGTTGAAAATTTAGTCAAATAACACTATTTTTATAATTTTTGATATAGGTCAAATTACGTAATAAGACAGTTTCTGTCATATGTGATCTCTCCCTATTTCTTCTTGACATCAAATGCCGCCATGCGTACAATGTGCCCCGTTGCCCAGATAGCTCAGTCGGTAGAGCAGGTGATTGAAAATCACCGTGTCACTGGTTCGATTCCGGTTCCGGGCACCATTTCTGAGCCGGCTTAGCTCAGTTGGTAGAGCAGCTGATTTGTAATCAGTTGGTCATCAGTTCGAATCCGTTAGCCGGCACCACGGCGCACTTCTCCAACACATCCACATCATCCCGTAATTGCCCAGCTTTCAGCACGTCTGCATTCTCTGTATAAATTGCTTTATGCGCGTGAACAGGTCCATCTCCTGAGACCCGAATGAGAAAAGCCTGCCCGGGTAAAGCCCATCCGGACAGGCGCGGTGCCTGGCAGCTGCTATTTCTGAGATCCGGAGTGCTTTAAGTCCTCGATAAGCTGCAGCTTCCTCTTATAGGTGGCTATGCGCTTCTTCTGCTCCGAGAGCTCCCTCACGATCCCGGCCTCGAGGCTGTTGCCGTCCATCGCGCCGAGATCCGCCTGCAGCTGAATCCTTGCCGTGTCAAACATGTTGCGCTTCCTCACCTCTCTGAAGAGGCGGCCCATCCTGGTCTCCATGAACGCAGCGTCCTCGGGGCCCGCGTACTCAAGAAGGACATTGGAAAGCGCCAGCGCGAGCCTCTCGAGCTGCACGATCTTGGCCTGCTTGTCCCTTACCGACGCCCCATTCGGGAGATCGCGGTAGTATTTCTCGAACTTCACCCGCTCATCATCAACATCCTTCTGTATGCTGACAATCAGGTTCTGCAGGACCTGGATCTTGCGGTCAAGCGCGTCATCTAGGGAGATGTTCACGCTCGGCCTGCTCTTTGCCTCCAAATCTGCCTTCTCCACGGCCTTTGCCGCCTCAGGGTTGTCGCGGAGCGCCTGGCGGAGACGGTGCTTCAGTGTGTCCTCCTCGACATCAAGGGAGATGAGCTCGCCCCTCATGTCATTGAGCCTTTTCTCCGAGGATCCCTGCGAGAGGTTCATGACGCTCTGTGAGTAGTCAAGGGCATGGAACTTCACCGAGACATCGGTCTCCGGAGCATCGCCGGGCAGCTCCTCAGAAGGCGCGGAGCGGTCTGCGGCTGACCCCGGAGCAGACAGAAGCACGCCAAGAGCAAAAAGCACTGCCACATTGATTTTTTTCAGCATCATGAAATCCTCCCCCTGCCGCATCCCAAATCCTATTGAGCGATTGTAGCCGCATTTTGCGGTTTTAATAAGACGCCTCAGTCATATTCATGGAACAGCTCAAAGATTTTCTGAGTGATGCAGTCCGATGCATCTTTTCCGGAGCGGCAGCATGGCATGCTCCTCCGAAGAATGAAACTGAAAGCTGCTTCCATCAGGCTCTGCCAGGCCACATGATCCCGCAGGCTGAGACTTTTTTCAGCAGATGCGGCAGATGATGACCAAATACCGCGCATTGGGGTAAGATATTCCATAAAAAGGAGAGAAGCCATGCCGGATGAGAACAACGCACCTGCCGCGCCCCAGGTCCAGACCGCAGTACAGCCTACGGATACCAGGGCCAGGGAAAAGGAAGAATTTCACAGGAGGCTGGAAGCTGCCAGGACCCTCGGCATTCCAAAGCTCTGCGCGAGAAAGAACTGGGTGGATAATGTCGCGTTCATGTCGCTCCGCACGCTCTGGGAGCAGTATCACGAAAAATTTGAGACCCCGGAGATGAAAAAGCTCAGCGCAGAGGCGAAGCCCAGAATCAGCATGCATGATCTCCTGAGGATCCCCTCCAATAAGCTCGATGGCTTTGAGGGCAGGTTCAAGGAGGAGAAGCTCCAGGACGCCATGAGCAAAACCTCAGAGCTCTTCATGCTCCATGTTCTTGTCGCGATAAGGCTCAACGAGCTGAGGGACCTCGAGAAGAATTACCGGCTTGGGTGATTTTGGCATGATGGCAGAGGTGAGAGAGCCATAGGCTGATTTTACAAAAAGCCTGCCCTGCCCCTGAGAAGTCCCATGCAGGCCCCAAAGGATAGCTTAAGTGCTGAATCAATGACGGAGATCCCGATGACAGTGACAGACGAGTCTGAGACCTGCGCACAGCAAAGGCAGAGCGCCGCGGAGAGGATCCTGGAGTGGGCCGGTAAATGCTCCGGCATTGACGCTGACATTGAGAAAGCCTGCGGCAGCGACGGGGATCTGGCCCTTAAAGTCACCTCGCTCGCGCGCTATACGCTCCTCTCCGGCGGAGCGCCGCTTGATTCGGTCAGCAGCTTCCTCATGACGCACACGCTCCCCAGCCGCGGGCCGCTCGGCCCTGAGGAGTGCGTGCAGACGCTCTCAGACCTCGGGAAGCGCGCGAAGTTCCGGGAAATCACCTCAAAACTCTTCAGGGCAAGGGCAGAACGGCTCACTGACGAGAGCGTCTGCGCCTTTGACCTCAAAATCCCTCCCGCCTGCACGGGGTACCGGAGCCGGCAGGTCCCGTTTCAGCCCTTAAGGCTCGTCGTGCTCTGCGGCACCGAGTCAAATCAGCCAGCGGCATTTGCGCTGAGGGTCTCCAACATCATCGATGAGCCCGCGGTGGAATGGGCTCTTCAAAGCCTCTCTTACCTCGGGCTCCGTGTGTTCACGACCGTTTCGGAGAGCGCCGGAGACACTGAGCGCGGAATTGAGTACCTCTGCAGCCACCGCATGCGCTTTCTTGCCGCAGCGCCTGATGAGCGAGGCTGGGTTGACGGCTGCCATTTCGAGGCAGAGAGCCGGTTCAAGGCAGTCACGCCGGATCCGCTGGTATGGCATGAAGGCTGTGACAGGGGACTCAGGATCCCAGTCATTCAGGATCTGACAGAAGGCACCAGTCTGGAAGGCAAAGGGAAAGCGCACGCGAGGCGCCTCTCGGTATTCGTGTTATCAGCCGGGGACAGGGCAGCTCTCGAGCAGAAATCAGAGGAGATGTACCTCGATGACCTTGCCGTAACGAAAACCCGCATGGGAGACTGGTGGGACGGCAACCTGTCAGGGATCAGCTTCAGCCGCCGCAGTGACTCTGACGGCGATCCGGATCTGCGCTATGAGGCCAGAAGCACAATGGAACCGTTTATCCCGGGGCTCATCACGCTTGTCTCAAACACGAGGCTCACGGAAGGCGGGGCGCTCTCACTTTACAGAAGGCGCTGCGCCTGGGCGGAGTCTTTTGCCTCAGGGCTCGAACCTCAAGGCAGGGATGCGCGTTCCTTCAGCTCTGATGTTCAGAGGGGCAGGCTGCTTGTAGTATTTGCGTCGCTCTGCTGCAGATGCTTCATAGAGGAGCGCCTTAAGGAACTCAGCAGCAGCCTTCAGAGTGAAAGCTCTGAGCCGGAACAGGAGGCCGGCAGATGGCTATCTGAGCAGACACCGGAGTCATTTCTCCGCTGGTTTGACGCAAGGGAGGAAGTGCAGGCAGACACGCCAGAGAGCAGGGAGCGCTGGTCAGAGAAGAGCAGGAGCCGCAGCGCCCTGATCCTGAGCAGGCTTGGAACTCTCCAGGCTCACAGCCTTGTGCCGTCGCTGAAGTAGTCGCTGTCGTTCCCTTTCCCGATCCCGCTCATAAGCGACATGCCCCTTCTGTATGCCCCGCTGAATCCCCTCAGGCTGTAGCGGTCATAGATGGCGTCCTTGCCGTCCAGGAGCTTGATCCTCAGCGTGCTTCCGGATTCCATTTCCTCGATGAACCTGTCTCCGAGCCCCTTCCCCAGGGTAACGAACCAAGTGGTGTTGTCGTCATTGAAGGTGCATGTCGGAGTGAAGACCGGGTTCCTGTCGATCCTGACCTGGCATTCAACCTCAACCCTTTCAGAGGAAATGACGTTGCCTATGTCATCGCCGGTCTTCATCTCCATTATCTCAGCCACATAGTAGCCATCGTAAAAGTCGATGTTCAGTGCCGCATGCTGGCTGGTAACCGAAGTGCTGCTGAGCCTTACGTTGTCGGAGTTGTTGATATGGAATACCGCGGATGACCAGTCTCCTGAATCCTCGCTGTTCAGAAGCTGCCCTGAGTCCGCTGCCGAGGCAAAGGACCACACGGCAAGGCTCAGAACAAAGGCCTTAATCAACTTGCTTTCCATCTTTCACCTCCGTGACTCACTGTTGGGGAACGGCCCTGACGCGCGCGCCGCTGAGCCGATCCCTGCGCCATTCATCAGATGACAGCCACATGAAATAATACTTCACAAAAGCCAGTTTTTTCGTGACGAATTGCTCAGGACAGGTCCAGGGAGAGGAAAGCTCCCCCCTGTTACATCCTTCAGATGATCCGGCCGGCCCCGCCTTATGCCGGGTGCCCCGCAGCCGTACTCAGGGCTCTCAGCCCGTTCAGCGCTCCTCCATTCTGCGCTCCCGGGCGCGCCCCTGATGCTCAGGCCTCCGCAATTTCCGAGTTTTTTCACCGCAATATCAGTCTTATACCGCCTAATGTCACGTCTGCGGGGCCAGTTTGCAACAAACTTCTTTTCTTTGGGCTACAATACCGGAGCGAGCCTGCGGCCATCATGGCCTCAGGCAGGGCTCAGGGCACAGGGCGTCCGGGCCGCGGGATACATTAACAGATAATAAGAAGAAAAAACATGGCAGCAGATGAGAACAGCACCGGATCAGCCGGAGCAGCGCCGGGCGAGATAGCCCGGATGGACGACATCCACGAGATCGTGAGCGGCATGACGCAGCAGAGGTTCCTCACCGACGCCGGCATGGTGCTGCTGCCCAAGAGGATAGGGCGCGAGGGCGCCGAGCTCGCGGCAAGGACGCTGAGCCTCATTACAAAAAGCGCGAGGGGCATTGTCGCCGTAGCAGCAGTTTCGGATCCGTCGATAACAAGGACCATGCCAAGCGACGGCATCTACCTGAGCAGCGAGTCTGACTATCTGACAGATCTTGAGGGCTGCCCTGCCCTCACGCATGACTCAGGGCTCGCGGAGGCGCTTGAGGCAGAAGGGGTATTTTCCCATACAGCATCCTCGGGCAAGCTCTCCCGGGGCTTTGACCGCAATGTCCTCTTTCCGATTATAAGGGAGCTCTTCCCGGAGACGCCGGTAAGCGCGGCGCTTATCAAGAAGGGGACAAGGAGCGGCACGGCAGAGTTCATCTCGGCCTGCCTTAAGGAGAGGAGAGCGGTGGTCTGCGTCTCGGAGCTGAGCTCCAACATGAGCATCTATGAGACAAGGGGCGCCGACTCCACCACGCTCAGCAAGATCCTGGCGGAGGATCCGACCATACCGGACAGGTACGCGGAGTCCGCGCCGCTCGTCAACGCACAGATTATCGCAGGAAGCAATTTATTCATGCTTCCCAAAATTATAAAATACGGGACGCACAGCAAGTTCCATTCCTTTATTAATGTTACAGGATACGCGGCGGTCGCCTATCTGCTCGAACGCCGTGACGCTTTGAAAGCGGACGTCTGACTTTGCAGGACTCTGACCAGGCATTAATTTTAATAACAAAGTTACGGGGGGAGACAAAATGACTGAAGGCAGCACGGGCTACAAATCACTTGAGCAGGCCTTTTCACTCGGGAAGGGGCAGGACAAGGCGCTTGAATGGCTGGTTGAGACCAAGCAGCCGGTAGCGGTTTTTCTCATCAGCGGCATCAAGCTTGAGGGGGTAATCAGCAGCTTCGATCAGTACTGCCTGCTCCTTACCGACTACCGCGGCAACCAGCAGCTTATCTACAAGGCGAAGGTCTCGACCATCGCCATCTCCGGACCCAAGAAGAAGGACGGCCAGAAGCCGAGGCGCGATCAGGCGCAGAGCTGACCGCCCATCACCTTAACCAGACTGAACCCTCCCCTCTTTGCGGCCTCGAAGCCGAGGGGAGAGTCCTCGAACACCGCGCACTCTGAGGGCCTGAGGCCGAGCCTCTCGGCGCATAAGAGGAAGGTGTCAGGCTCCGGCTTGTACCTTGTCACATCAGCTGACGTAACAACCGTATCAAAGAACCCGGAAATGCCGGCGGCCCTGAGGACGTCCCTCGCGTTCTCCCGGAGCGTACCGGTGCCGACCGCGAGCCTTATGCCCCTCTCCCGGGCCTCAGTAAGGAACGGCACTAACCAGGGAAAGGCCCTTATCCCTGGTATGAGCCTTCTGTAGTTCTCCGTCTTCTCCCGGGCAAGCGCCTCAGCGCTCTCCGTAAGGCCGAACCTCTCGCGGAGCTTTCCGCCCATGACGAAGCTCGGCACGCCGCCGTGCGCGAGGAAATACTCCTTCCCCTCGCTGATGCCGCGCCTTTCGAGGACCTGCTGCCAGGCCCTGATGTGGAAGGGCATGGAGTCGGTGAGCGTTCCGTCCATGTCGAAGATGAAGCCGCGGAGGCCCAGGAGCCTTTCAGGTATGGCCATCAGGCGCGCCTGTACATCAGATCGTGTATGACGTGCCCCAGCCTGATGCCGCGCTGCTCGAACTTCGTTACCGGGCGGTCCGGGCGGGGCTCGATGAAGCGCCCGTCAGAGGCGAGGTTCTGAAAATCCTGAGACTGGCCTATCACCTCGAGCATCTCCTCGGCGTAGCTCTCCCAGTCGGTCGCGAGGTGGAGGATGCCGCCCGACTTCAGCTTATTCGCGGCAAGCGCGATGAAGGAGGGCTGGACGATTCTCCTCTTGTGGTGCTTCTTCTTCTGCCAGGGATCGGGGAAGAAGAGCTGGATTCTGGAGAGGGAGCCGTCCGGGATCATGTCCGTCATGATGTCGACCGCGTCATCGCTCATCACGCGGAGGTTCTCGATGCCGCGCTTCTTCATCTCGCGGAGGCAAACTCCGACGCCCGGTCGGTGGACCTCGATGCCGAGGAAGTTCACATCCGGCGACTTCTCCGCCATCTCGAGGATGGAGGAGCCCATGCCGAAGCCGATTTCAAGCACAACATCATTGCTGTTCCCGAAGAGCTCTTTGAAGTCCAGGACGCGCTCCTTCGAGTACTCTATGCCGTATACCGGGAAAAGCTCCGTGAGCGCCTTCTCCTGCGAGGGCGTAATCCTGCCCTCGCGGCGGACGAAGCTCCTTATTTTCCAGTGCTCCCTCGCGTACTCCGCGTCATGCGCCTCATCCGCGGCGCCTGCCGGAACAGTGCCATCCTCCGGGGAAACGGCCGGAGCCATGCTCTCCTCAAGCTCAGTCTGGTTCTCTGTCATTCCATCTCCTGAATCTAAAATGCCCCGTCAGCGGACATCCGCTGGCGGGGCACGGTAAAGCCCCTCATGGGATCAGATAAGGTGAAGCTTCTCCATCTCGGACCTGATCTCCTTCTTCGTCTCCTCAGAGAGCGGAAGGATCGGGAGCCTGCACTCCGGAGTGCAGAGCCCGAGGAGGCTCGCCGCGTACTTGGCGCCGGCGGGGCTCGGCTCCTTGAACATCAGCTTGTGGAGCGGCATGAGGGTGTACTGGATGTCCCTCGCCTCCTCCCACTTCCCCTCGGCCATGAGCTTCTGCATCTTGGAGAGGAGCGCGGGAGCGCAGTTCGCGGTTACTGAAACGCAGCCGCAGCCGCCTGCGACGTTGAAGGAGACGGCGGTGGAGTCATTTCCGGAGAGCCAGGCGAAATCGCCGCGTCGGATCATGTTGTGCTCGACCCAGGGGCGCTCAAGATCGCCCGTGGCGTCCTTCACTCCGATGACGCGGGGGAGCTCGGCGAGGCGGGCGAGTGTGTCTGACTTGATGTCAACCACGGTGCGTCCGGGGACGTTGTAGACGATGATGGGAAGGTTCGTGTGGTCGTGGACGTACTTGAAGTGCTCATAGAGCCCGGCCTGGTTCGGCCTGTTGTAGTAGCCCGCGTTGTGGAGGACCGCGTCGGCGCCGTACTTCTCAGCCATGTTGGTGTAGTAGACGGACTCGACCGGGTTGTTGGAGCCGGCTCCGGCAAGCACCGTTGCCTTCCCGCCGCACTCCTTTACGGTCTCGACGGTGATCTGCATCACCCTGCAGTGCTCCTCCTTGGTGAGGGTCGGGCACTCGCCGGTGGTGCCGGTGGGGCAGATGCAGTCAGTGCCGTTCTCCACCTGCCACTTAACGATGCGCCTCAGCGCCTCCTCATCAACGGCGCCGTCCCTGAAAGGCGTAATGAGAGCGACAATTGAACCGTGTATCATATTCATAGCTGCTTTCTCCGGATCTCAGCAAAACCGGCAGTGATTATATACTTTTGCGGCGCTTTTTACAGGGAGCGGGGGACAGTGTGCCGTGCCGCACTGCCCGCGGCGCGCCTGCTCTTTGGCAAAAAAGTGACATTTGATAGAGTTTGGCCAATTCTATGCTGTTACAATCTCAAGTGACTGTTTACGGGCAACAGGGGGATTAGAATGTCAGGAGTACTTGCAGTCGTTCTGGCGGGCGGTGAGGGATCCCGTCTCCTTCCGCTCACAATTTCCAGAAGCAAGCCGGCTGTTCCATACGGCGGGAGCTACCGCCTCATCGACTTCGTGCTGAACAACCTGGTCAACTCGAACATCATCAAGATCTACGTCCTGACCCAGTTCAAGTCGCAGTCCCTCTACATGCACCTCAAAAAGGGCTGGAACGTGAGCGGCATCCCCGGGTGCTTCATCGAGCCCATCCCGGCGCAGATGAGGATGGGCAAGCGCTGGTACGACGGCACGGCTGACTCGGTCTACCAGAACATCTCCTTCATCCAGGAGGTGCAGCCCGCCTGCATCTGCGTGTTCGGCTCCGACCACATCTACAAGATGGACGTGACGCAGATGCTGGACTTCCACAAGTCGAAGGGCGGAGTGCTCACCGTCTCGGCGATAAGGGTCCCCAAGGAGGCCGCGCACCGCTTCGGCGTCATCGAGGTTGACCAGGACGGCATGATGGTCGGCTTCGAGGAGAAGCCGCAGAACCCGAAGACCATCCCGGGAGACCCCGGGCACTGCCTCGTCTCGATGGGCAACTACATCTTCAACGCGGAGACGCTCTATCAGGAGATCGCCGCCGACGCGGAGAACCCCTACTCGAGCCACGACTTCGGCAAGGACATCATCCCGGATCTCTTCCCGCGCGACAGGGTCTACGTCTATGACTTCCTGACGAACCGCATCCCGGGCGAGACCGGCGACAACTACTGGAGGGACGTCGGGGATCTCGACACCTACTGGCAGTCCCACATGGACATTCTCTCCGACACCCCGCCCTTCAGCCTCTACAACCCGATGTGGCCGCTCCACACCAATTACCCTCCCCTGCCGCCTGTCAAGTTCAACGACACGCCGAAGAAGGGGATAACCATCAGCCACTCGCTCATCTCGGCGGGATCCGAGGTCACCGAGTCGCTCATCTCGAGGAGCGTGCTCGGCTTCGAGTGCCGCATCAGCGCCGGCTGCACGATCAATGACTCAGTGCTCCTCGGCGAGACCAAAATCGGCGAGGGCTGCCGCCTGAGCCGCTGCATCATCGACAAGGACGTCGAGATCGCCCCGGGCACCATCCTCGGTGAGGATCCGGAGAAGGACCGAGACCGCTACAGCACGTCAAGGAACGGGATAATCGTTATTCCCAAGGGATCAAGGGTGGGCTTCTGATGAATATCCTGTTTCTGACCTCAGAGCTCTCCGGCATAGCGAAGACCGGCGGACTCGCGGACGTCGCGAAGGCGCTCCCCAAGGAGCTCGCGCGCGAGGGGCACACCACGCGCGTCGTGATGCCCTACTACTCGAGCATCAACCCGGCACTGCAGCCCAGGATAATCGGGACGTTCGTCCTCCCGACCGCGCCCAATGCGGCAGGCATCACCTACCAGGTCTATGAGCTCGAGCTCGCGGGCTTCCTCGTCTGTCTCCTCAAGTGCGACCGGTATTTCGAGAGGCCCTGCCTCTATGACGATCACGGCGCCGCCTACCCGGACAACGGCGAGAGGTTCGCCTTCCTCGCGGCCGCGGCGCTCGATCTCTGCACCCATTTCGAGTTCCGCCCGGACATCGTCCACGCGAACGACTGGCACACCGCCCTCGCCCCGATGATCCTCCGCACCCGCTACGCGCATACCGAGCTCTTCTCGCGCACCGGATCGGTCCTCACCATCCACAACGGCTCGTTCCAGGGAGTGTACGACCGCGGACAGCTCTGGCTCATCCCGGAGATCGCCTACAACTACCAGGCTGACATCAGCCAGGGCGGGAACAACGTCAACTTCCTCAAGTGCGGCGTCCTCTACGCGGACCAGGTGAACACCGTGAGCCCCAGCTACGCTCAGGAGCTCATGACGACGCTGGGCGGCCATGGCATGTGCAGGATTTACCAGTACCGTGCGGAGAGCTTCCGCGGCATCGTGAACGGCTGCGACTACACCGACTGGAATCCGGAGAGCGACCAGCTCATCCCGGTGAACTTCACGAGCTCCTCGCTTGAGTCAAAGGCGATCTGCAAGCATGAGCTGCAGAAGCTCTGCGAGCTCCCGGTGTGCGACCTCCCGGTCTTCGGCATGGTCTGCCGCCTCACCGAGCAGAAGGGCATCAACCTCCTGCTCCCCATTGTGGAGAAGTTCCTCTATCACCGCGTCGAGCTCATCATCCAGGGCTCAGGGGATCCGAGGCTCGAGGAGAGGCTGCAGCAGATCGCGGCGGCGCACCCGGACCGCTTCCACTACACCAGCGCGTTCGACAACCGCCTCGCGCACATGATTGAGGCCGGCTCGCAGTTTTTCCTGATGCCGTCGCTCTTCGAGCCCTGCGGGCTCAACCAGATGTATTCGCTCGCCTACGGCACCCTCCCCATAGTGAGGGCGGTAGGCGGACTCAAGGACACCGTCATCGACTATGACCGCGACCATGAGAACGCGACCGGCTTCAGCTTCGCGGAGCCGGAGCCCATCTCGCTCCTCTCGAGCATGAGACGGGCGCTCCTCTTCTACCTGCAGGAGCCGGAGGAGTACTACCGCCTGCAGTGCAACGCGATGAGGACAAGATATGAATGGCGCGACTCCGCCGGGCACTACCTTGAGATGTACCGCGACGCGGCCGCGCTCCACCAGGACCAGAGCCAGATGGGAGGCGGAAATTGAGGATGAAGTCATTGCTGTGCGCAGCAGCGGCGGCAGGAGCTCTTGTGCTCCTTGTCTCCTGCGGAAAGCCTGCTGCGGATCAGGGTGCAGCGGCGCCGCAGGCGGAGCAGGAGAGCGTCTCCCCGGGGCTCCAGCCCAGGAAAACCCTTGACAGTTTCAGAAACGCGGCAGACGCTGCCGTACAGGAGAGAGAGAATGGACTCAGAGAAGCAGATCAATATCTCAGCGAGCAATAGCCCTAAGATCAGGCCTTTTAAGAACCGGGACTTCCAGTGGCTGAGGGCCGATGTCTTCGGCTTCTGGAATTTCGGCGAGTTTACCCACCGCATCTCATCGGCTGCCCTGCTTGCTGCCGCTGAGGCGGCAAGGAGCCTCGGCGAGTCAACCCTCGCCTTCACTGCCGAGCTCGATGGCGAGCCGGTCGGCTATCTCCTCGCCTCGGACCGCGGCTCCCTCTCGCTGCGCACTCCGGAGGTGTTCACCAACTACGCAAGGCGCCTCAAGAAGCGCCTCGCGACCAATGACTTCCACCGCGCCTACAAGGCCTACACCGACATCCTCCGCACGCTCTACCCCGCAGAGTCCCCGTCTGACGCCGACTATGAGCTTGTCGCCCTCCTCGTTCCCGACGAGTACCGCGGGCTCGGCATCGCGCACAGCCTCGTCGCTAAGTTCGAGGAGCTCCTCAGGAACAACGGCAAGAAGTCCTACGCCGTAAGCTCAGCGGTAATCGAGGGCAGCCACTTCTTCGACGAGGGCTTCAAAACGGTAGGCGAGAGCAAGGTCACCGTCGAGGTTCCGTCAGGATCAAAGGAGATTGTCTGCCGCCGCTACGTCAGGGAAATCTGATAAAGCTGAGGAAGGACCTGATGAAATCAAAGGCCCGGACTGATGTCCGGGCCTTTTCCGTTTCAGTACAGGCTCACGCGGGACTATTCCTTCTTCTCCCTGAGGTTCACCGCGGCGTAGCGGTAGTACCAGTCAAGGAGCAGCTCGAAGGATCTCGCCTTCCGGCAGTCAGCGTCACCAGCGGGAACCGGCCTCCCCGGATCAAGCTCCAGATCATCAGGCCTCTTCAGGTACATCCCCGTCCAGGAGAAGGCCGGCTCGAATATGAGGCAGGCCTTGCCGTTTATCTCGCTTATCATCCCGTTGAAGGCAAAGGAGGGCTCGCAGCCTCCGGAGAGGAGGTCGCAGCCCGGGTAGACATAGGAGGAGCCGGGGAGCGCCCTCGCGTAGAGCGTCGGGAATATCGCCATCTGCGAGCCGAACCGGTCCTTCTCATAGTCCGCGCCGGCGCGGTACTTCTCCGGCACATAGATCCAGAACGGCACCGAGTGCCCGAGGAGCGCCTCAGAGGTGTCGGTGTAGTTGAGCCCCCTCACGTTATGATCGCCCGTAAAGGCGATGACGGTGTCATCCTTCCCGCTCCCTTTGAGCTCGTCCGCGATGAAGGAGCCGAGCGTGTCGTTCGCGTAGCGGAAGGTCCGGTACATCTGCCTGATGTCAGGGAGGGGGAAGCGCCTCTTCGCGGCCTCCGGCACCTCGAAATCCGCGCCGTGATAGTCCGCGGGGACCAGGTATGGGCCGTGGTTCGTGGTGGAGAGCATCAGGATGAAGACC
The DNA here is from genome assembly GCA_900317945.1 of uncultured Pseudomonadota bacterium. Classification (GTDB taxonomy): domain Bacteria; phylum Pseudomonadota; class Gammaproteobacteria; order Enterobacterales; family Succinivibrionaceae; genus UBA2810. Next base: position 13,088 of record ONIT01000053.1, on the reverse strand, counting down.
TTCTCGCCGCTCTTCCGCGCCCTCGCGAGGCGGTCCTTCGCGAAGCGGAACATGAAGCCGTCAGGGATGCCCCAGGCGCCGGCCTTCGCCTCGGGGTAGGCGTTCTCGATATTGTGCTCGTCATCGATCTCGTCGAAGCCGAGGAAGGTGAGGAACTCGCCGATATTGCGCCAGGCGGCGGAGCCCGAGGTGATGAAGACGAGCTTATAGCCCTTTTCCCTGAAAGGCCTCACCGCGTTGAAGAGGAAAGGCGATCTTTTCGCGTCCGAGACGCTCACCTCAAGCCTCGGTCCGCGGATGAGGAGGCGCGCGAGGGTGTCCATGGTGCCGTCGCCCTCGGAGAGGAAGTTCCTGAAATAGTATCCCTGCCCGAGCACGCCGCGGAGGCTTCCCATGAGGTCAAATGACCTGGGATCGTCATAGCGGAGCATATGGGTGCTCATGCTCTCCATCACGGCAAGGACGACATTGGGCGAGGCGCTGAGGCTTCTCTGCTCCCCCGGGACCTTATGCCGGAAGGCCCCGGCCGGATCTGACATATCAGCCTCAATGCCGGTGTCCTTCGCGAGGCGCAGGAGCTCGTCTTCCCCCACTGCAGGGAGCTTTGCGGTCTTCATCCGGTCGTCTGCCGCCCAGTAAAAGGCGAGGAGCGCGTTCGGAAGCGCCATGTTGACCGCGCGGAAGCGGCTCGCCGCAGCGTCATTCCGGCGGAGGGGGAACCTTCCCACTGAGCCGCGCGCGCCGATGACATAGACCGCAATTAAGGCAATTGCAAGCACGCCGGCGAGGATTTTCCCTGCCGCTGCCCCGGTGCTCCAGGGAAGGCGGACGGAGGAGAGGAGCCTGTCAGCCTTCCTGAAGATGAATGCAAGGAGGATGAGCCCTGCGAATACCGCAATGAGGCCTTTCCCGAGCGGATAGTCATGGATGACGGTCTTCATGACCGCCACCGCGTCCTCGTCAAAGGCGCTGAAGAAGAAGACGTCGATATAGCTGTTGTAGGTGCGGTAGAAATAGAAGTTGATGACGGATAAGACCGTGAGCGAGAATACCGTGATCACCCCGCCCGCCCTGAAGGCAACGCCGAAAGCCCCCGGCTTCCTGAAAACGGAACAGAGGATCATTATGAGGAAGAACGGGGCGAAGGTGAGGGTGAACGCTCTGATATCATAGAGGGTGCCGGTCCGGAGGACATCGTACTTTTCCGCGCCGGTGAGCTTTCCGAGATCATCCGCCGCGAACGACTCCAGCATGAGGCATCTCGAGACAGCCGAGACAACAAGAAAGAGCGCGGCCGTGAAGGCAAGCGAGCAGATGAGCCTCATGAGACCGGATGTGCGCATGGCAGGATTCCTCTGGTGAAATTCACAAAATTATATTCCGGGAGAACGGTTTTGGGAAAAAGTTTCTTCAGATTCAGGCATTTTGAGGTCAGGCAGGAGCGCGCCGGCATGAAGGTCTCGACTGACAGCGTGCTGCTCTCCTGCCTCACGGACCTCGGGAAGCCCCGGAGGATCCTCGACATCGGGACCGGGACCGGGCTCCTTGCCCTGTTCTCGGCGGAGAAATACCCGGACGCCCTTGTAACCGGAGTCGAGATTGAGGAAGGGGCGTACCTCGACGCGATGGACAATTTCGCCGCCTCGCCCTATTCAGAAAGGCTCACTGCGGTGCACGGCGACATCAGGGAGCTCAGGGACGGGGAATTTGACGCCATAATCGTGAACCCTCCCTATTTTGCGGGGAACAAACAGGAGCTCCGGAGCGATGAGAGAAGGACAGCACGGCAGGACGCGACTCTCACGGACAGGGATCTGAGGGACGCGGCGGAGAGGCTCCTCAGGGATGACGGGATATTCGCGATCTGCCTTCCGCCGCTCCGCGCACCGTCATTCCTGCGGGAGACCGGTGGAATACTTGCGCCAGCGGAGGAGATTTCCCTGATTCCGCGCGAGGGAAAGGAGGAGTACCTCCGGATCATCACCCTCCGGAGGACTGGATCCGGAGCCAAGTGCGCGAGAAGAACCTTCACTGTACGGAGCGCAGACGGCTCGTACACCCCTCAGTACCTTCTCGCGACCGACGGGATATTCCTCACCAGTGAGCAGAAGGCGGCGCTCAGGCGGGAACTCGGAAAAGGCTGACTCTGCGCCCGCCTTCCGGCACGTACAGGGCCCGGGAGCGCTGAAAATGAAAAAATCATGAAAAAATCTTCAAAAGGGCTTTAAATTCATTAAAAATCGTGTAAAATGGAACGCGCTACAGGGGAATAGCTCTTAACGGTAGAGCGGCGGTCTCCAAAACCGAAGGTTGTGAGTTCGAATCTTACTTCCCCTGCCATTTCAGAATTGTTTTCCCCCTCGGTCCTTCCATCATTCTGCACTGTTTTTGTTATGTAATTTCACCGCCTTGATCATTGATTCCTGCGGAAATTTTTTGACACTACTCACAAAAATTATACCCGAGTTTAGCTCGTATCCTCTTAAAAAGCCGTGCTAATCCGTGTATATCAATGGATTGTACGTTTATTCCCTAAAAATTAGGTGGTAAACTCTACTTGGGCAGCTTCAGCCTGCTCACAAAGTCTCCCACCAGAGCATCATTGGTGGCGAACCTTCTCCCAAAACAGCGCTCAAAGATGCCTTTCGCACAAATGGCCGGCACAGGTTTAACGCCAAGCGCTTTTTCAATGGCGGTAAGGTCAGGTTTAAGCTCGCCGCCGTTAACCTTTTCTGCAGTCTTTTCATTTCCTATAGCCTCCAGGGTGTCTTTCGCCCAGCTGTAGTCCGAGTCAGTTACAAACACCAGGCCGCCCGGTGTGGCTGAGACAGAGCAGTTCGCGTCCTTCATAGCAGCGCATATGCGGTCAGGGGACAGCTTTTCGCCGATTCCGGCAAGCTTCCTCTCAACCAGCCTGATAATGATTAGTGCCAGCACACAGCACAGGACATGGCCTCTGATATGTTCTGCAGTGCGCACGAACATGGGCCTGAGGCACAGGTTGGACTTCATGATGCGGAAGCATTCCTCTATCCTCTCAAGGCGGTGATACACTCCTGCTATGTCTTCCTTTTTTATCGAGTCCGGAGAGCTGGGAGGACAGAGCCATACAACAGCTGAGTAACCGCACAGTTTCTTCCTCTTTTCATATGCCGCTTCGTTTATGCTTTCAGCATTCGGTGTTTTGCTGTCGGTGACAACCAGAGCCTGCCATGAGCGGGAGGCCTTTCTGATTTGGCCTTTTGCCTTGACTGCCTTTTCTGCGGTCTCGCGGTCTTGTGCCAGAACGGCAAGGTCTCTCGCCTCTCGAGTCTTATTCCAGAAAACGAGCAGATTGCACGTAATGCTTTCGCCCCCGGTTCCTTTTTTCTCAAACCCGGGGATGAACTTGCTTTTGCCTCCGCCATCCATCATCTCCCAGCCGTCATCAGAGAAGATTTGCTCAGTAACATCCTTGCCGATGTTTGTCAGCTTCTGCGCGATAATGAAGCCAAGCCCCTTGGCCTGCAGCATCTTCAGGTTCGGCACCGAACCGAGCCCTCTGTCTGCCACCACAGTGACATTGCGAACTCCGTACTTGCGCTGAAGCTTGCATATTGAGTTCTCCATGTGGCTGATTTCCGCAGCGTTCCCGGAGAACATCTCAAAGTCCAGCGGCATCCCCTTATCATCAATCACCAGTGCCACAGACACGATAGGCAGATCCATCCGGTGCTCCTTCGACGGTCCCCGCATTCTCAGAAAGCTTTCACGTGCAAACTCGCCAAGCAGCTCCTCAGGCAAAGCCTCATCCGGATATGAACCGTCTTCATTTTTCTGAGACGCATCGAGCAGACCTTTATCCTCGTATTTTGCTATAAGCTCAGACCACAGCTCGTCCAGATCGTTGCGAGCCATTCCCTTTTCTTCGTCCGTAAGCGCAGTTTCAAAATAAGCGTTCGTAACATCGTAAAACAGCATGGAGTTGCCGCTCGGGAGGCTCCCGGTTTTCTCAGCAAACAGTTTAAGGATCTCATCCTTGTGATTACCCATGAACCCCAGAGTTGTGTAGAAATCGTCAAGGCTGCATGCCGAGACTCCTGTCCCCAGGTACATTCTTGAGTGGACAAGAGAGCCTCTCACTGATCGCGGATCAATGGCCTTTGACAGTGCCATGAATGCGACTGTGTCTGCCATGTCACAGCGGGTAATTCCGTCTTTGTCTGCCAGCTTTCTTATGAGATAGTCAGGTCCGATCTCCTCATTCCACAGCTTTCTTAGAATGATCATCGCATAGCTCATCCTTGGCCTTGGTATCTCAGTCTGGCCGGCTTCGGCATCAGCATTCTTCAGCGCTGTAGCCAGCGCCGCACCTTCGGCCAGTGCTTTCTCTTTTTCGTCAGCATTGCTGAACTTCCTGCGAAGGGCCGCAATCTCCTCGGCCGTATAGTCCTCAGTCTTTCCCAGTTTTTTGACTATTTTGGACGACGTCCTTCCATCAGGGGTCCTGAATGACTGCTTAACGTAAATCCGGTTTTTGACGATGACGCCACAAATACTACCTATTTTATAACGTATAAGGGCAAAAAAGACGGAGTCACAAGGACTCCGTATCAATTCAGGAATGGGCTAAAGCTAAACTCGGGTGATCATTGATTCCTGCGGAAATTTTTTGACACTACTCACAAAAATTATATATTATATAATTGCGGTTCAGATAATCAGACGGCCTTTCAGTTTTAACAGTTTTTGTACTGCAGACAGCAAAGAATGTATTTTTCTTAAGCAGCTTACAGTTCACATTTCTGTTAAGAAGTCGTTCGAGGACGAGCTGAAAGCAATTAAAACCAAGAATAGATCCGGCGCTGTTTCATGCGAAAACATCCGGATTTTTAACGCCAGCATGCGGATATACCGGTGTTCATAGTATAAGCACTTGTTTTCTGCAGGCAATCTGATGCGCAAGAGATTTTTTGATCAGTACCGTGTACTGGTCTGAAAGCTGTTGAAAATTGTTTAATTCCGCGTAGCATGCCGGACTGCCGACATTTTACAAAGATGACTGCAGTTTTCAGTAAAAAGGTAGTAAAACTAAGAAATCCCTGGAGAACTCTCACATGGCCAACCCTCTTTACGGCAGGGACATAATATCCATATCTGAACTTACCCGTCCTGAAATCGAGCTAGTGCTCGACACGGCAAAGCGCCTCAAGGAACACCCGGATCACACGCTCCTTAAGGACCGCGTAATCGCAAGCTGCTTCTTCGAGGCCTCCACCCGCACCAGGCTCTCGTTCGAGACCTCGATCCACCGCCTCGGCGGGCAGGTAATCGGCTTCTCCGACGCATCGAACACCTCGATGAGCAAGAAGGGCGAGACCTTCGCCGACACCATCAGGATCATCACCTCCTACGCCGACGCCCTTGTCATGCGCCATCCCCAGGAAGGCGCCGCAAGGCTCGCCGCCGAGGTGTCAAAGGTTCCGGTCATCAACGCGGGAGACGGCTCCAACCAGCACCCCTCCCAGACGCTGCTTGATCTCTTCACCATCTTCGAGACCCAGGGACGCCTGGACAACCTCAGCATCGCCTTCGTCGGCGACCTGAAGTACGGCCGCACCGTCCACTCACTCGCCCAGGCACTATGCCACTTCGGCGCGAAGCTCCACTTCGTCGCCCCTAAGCAGCTCGCCATGCCCGACTACCTGGTTGACGAGCTCAAGGAAAAGGGGCTCGTCTGCGAGTTCCATGACAGCATCGAGGAAATCCTCCCCGAGCTCGACATCCTCTACATGACCAGGGTGCAGCGCGAGCGCTTCGACGAGAGCGAGTACCACAGCATCGCCTCGAAGTTCATTCTCCGCGCCGCGACTCTCCGCGACGCGAAGAAGAACCTCAAGGTCCTTCACCCGCTGCCCCGCATCGACGAGATCACCCAGGATGTCGACGATACGCCTTACGCATACTATTTCCAGCAGGCCGCGAACGGCGTCTTCGCCCGCGAGGCCCTGCTTGCTCTGGTCATGAACGAGGAGGTCTGAATGTCAGAGACAGAGAAGAAGGATTACGGGACGCTCAAGGTTGAGGCCATCAGGAACGGCTCCGTAATCGACCATATCCCGGCAGGAAGGGCCCTCCAGATCCTGAGGCACTTCAAGATCCTGAGGCAGGCCGCGACCGAGCAGATCCCCATCACCGTGGGGCTCAACCTCTCATCGAACAGGAGCGGCACCAAGGACATCATCAAGATCGGCGACTACTTCCTTGATCAGAAGCAGGTCAACCAGCTTGCGTTCCTCGCCCCGGGCTCCACCATCAACATCATCAAGGACTACAAGGTCGTCGAGAAGCTGAGGCCCTCGCTCCCCGAGCTCGTAACGGGCGTCTTCGCCTGCCCCAACGCGAACTGCATCACCAACAGGGAGAACACCGTCGACACCTGCTTCACGGTCTATGAGTCCAAGGGCGAGGTCATGATGAAGTGCCATTACTGCGAGAAGGCCTTCAGCCAGGACATCGTCTGCAAGAACCTGAAGTAAAAGTTTTCCGGGGAGCCGGGGCTCCCCATTGAATTCAGAGGAGAAGGCGCCCGCGGCGCCTTTTCAGAGGAAAAGGCCGGTTCAGGCATACATGCGCATTGGAGCGGGAATGCGGCACGAATATGCCAAGTCCTGTAAAATAGCAGCCGGAACTGGTCATCATTTTTGAGGTTACTGTGGCTAAACTCAGCTATAAAGATTCCGGTGTTGATATCGACGCCGGCGAGGCACTTGTTGAAAACATCAAGGGCGTTGTCGCAAAGACCAACCGCCCAGAGGTAATTGGCGGACTCGGCGGATTCGGCGCTCTCTGCAGCATCCCCGCTAAGTACAAGGAGCCTATCCTTGTTTCAGGAACCGACGGCGTCGGCACCAAGCTCCGTCTCGCCATCACCCTTAACAAGCATGACACCGTCGGCATCGACCTCGTTGCCATGTGCGTCAACGACCTGATTGTCCAGGGAGCAGAGCCCCTCTTCTTCCTTGACTACTACGCTACCGGGCACCTCAATGTCCCCAACGCCAGCGAGGTAATCGCAGGCATCGGCCGCGGCTGCGAGATGGCAGGCTGCGCGCTCATCGGCGGCGAGACCGCTGAGATGCCTGGCATGTACCAGACCGGCGACTATGACATGGCAGGCTTCGCTGTCGGCGTGGTCGAGAAAAAGGACATCATCGACGGATCCAAGGTTCAGGTCGGCGACGCGCTGGTCGGAATCAAGTCCTCCGGCCCTCACTCAAACGGATTCTCCCTCATCAGGAAGGTCCTTGAGGTTACGAAGGCTGACACCAGCCAGAAGATGAAGGACGGACGCACTCTCGGCGAGTCCCTCCTCGCTCCTACCAGAATCTATGTAAAGCCCGTCCTCAAGCTCATCGAGGAGTGCGAGGTCCACAGCCTTGCCCACATCACCGGCGGCGGGTTCTGGGACAACATCCCCCGCGTTCTTCCGAAGAACACCAAGGCCTCCATCAACGAGAAGAGCTGGGAGTGGCCTGAGGTGTTCCACTGGCTGCAGGACAACGGCAACATCGACACTCATGAGATGTACCGCACCTTCAACTGCGGCGTGGGCATGATCGTTGCCCTGCCCAAGGATCAGGCAGAGAAGGCCATCAGTGTCCTCAACGCCGCAGGCGAGCAGGCCTTCCTCCTCGGCGACATCAAGGCCGCGAAGGACGGCGAGGCTCAGGTAGAGATTATCTGATCTTAAAGTCCGGTTCAGAGAGACGGCGCCTAAGGGCGCCGTTTTTAGTTATGGACTTTCCATTCTGAGGGAAGCCCTTCAGCGTTTTCCCGGCACCGGGTAAAGACATTCCCCGGAGCCCAGGTTTTCAATGGCAGATTTACATGCCAGGCTTTCTCAGATAGACCCTGGCAAAGCCGCTGCTCCCGACAGGAACGGCAACCGGCTTCTCATAATACTCATCAGTGACGCGCTTAATAAAGCCGTAGTTGCTGAGTTCGAACTTGCTGTCCCTGAAGGAGAATGCATAAGGACAGACCAGATCGACAATTGCAGCCGGCCGGTTCTTGATGATGTCCTCCACATAGGCGTCACGGATCCTGGGCGTGAACTTGTCGCTCACCAGCGGATAGATGAAATGCGTTGCGGTTGCTGAAGGATGATCCGAGTAAATCAGAAACCCTGGCTCCCATCCCCAGAGCGCAACCGGCTCTCCTGGTTTCACACGCTCATTGAGGTAGTGCAGGACCTTCGAGAAGGGATAAATGCTCTCGCTGATAAAGGCCTTCTGCTGAAAAGTACGCACATTGTTCAGGAACACCATCTTCGGGCAGAAGGCGAGCGCTGAAACCGCAATCATGACAAGTGCCCAGAGCCCGCGCTTTCTCTCGCTACCTGTAAGCGACATGCCAAGCCCTGCGAATACCGCTCCCGCGGGGACAATGATGTTCAGGTAATGGTAGTAATGTGACATGGTGCGGGTTACTGAAAAGAGAGCTGTCAGGGCGAAAAGCGCCAGGAGCACAGAGCCCAACTCACTTCTCCCTGCACCTGAAGGCCTTGCGGCAGCCTCAGCGCCTCCTTCTCCCGCTGCCCTGCTGCCCCGGCCGTGTATCCTGCCATACACATAGTCACAGAGCACCAGCACAAAGAATGCAGCCGCAGTGCAAATCGCCAGCCAGAACATCGGCCTTGTTGCCTCAAGGACAAGATAAGGCAGTATGAAGGTGAAATAGAAATCAAGAGGCACCGACACGTGCTCCATATTGTCGACAATATAGAAGAGCCAGAACCTCTCAAGCGCGCCGTTAAGCGCCAGATATGCAAGGAAGAGCGCAGTCGGCATGACAGCCGCGAGGCATGCCAGCAGGAAGTCCCATGAGAAGAGCCTGCTCCTCAGTGCTCCTGGGGCACTGCCTTCCCCTCTGCCAGCGTCCCCGCTGCCATCCTGCACGAAAATGCCCCTTGCAATGCTAAGGATAAAGCAGATGAGCGAGAACGGTGCGAACTGCAGCTTGACCCATGGCCACATGCCGAGCACGAAGAACTCAAGAAACATAACGAGCCTGCTGCTCCCGCGGTATGCGAAAAGGACAAACCAAAGGGAGAGGAGGAGAAAGAAGAGCGTCTCGCAGTTGTATGAGGTGATCTCCCAGAGATCCGTGTAGGATGAGAAGACCGAGAAGTAAAAGAACACCGGGCTGGCTATAGCGATGGCCGGCCTTATGCCGCTGAGCCTTCTCACCGCAAGGAAAATCATTATGCCGCCCGCGAGCTCGGCAAACAGCGAGCCAAGGCGTGCCGTAACAAAGGAAATATTGCCGAAGGAGAAGAGCGCAAGGTAAAACCCGTTGAACGGCCCGAGCCCCTGCGCCTCAAAGTCCCTGAACGGCACGCCGCCGTTAATCACAGAATGCGCCATCAGCAGGTGCTGGCACTCATCGGCATTGAGCTGGTAGAGGAAGAGGGAAAAGAGCATTACTGCCGAAAATGCCGCCCCCATGCAGCAGATGAAGATCCCCGCATGCCTCCTGAACTTCCAGAATACAAAAGGACAGACAAGCATGAAGAGAGAGGCAGCAATGCTTATCACGCTGTAGATTTCTGACTGGAAAAAGCCTGCAAAGAGGCTGTAGCCGATGCCTAAGTTCATTTTTTACGAAAAACCTGAAAGGAAGAAACAAAGCAGCGGGAGTCTTGGAAAGCTCCTTAGCGCACGGGCCCAATTTTAATAGACTTCCGCATGACGGGCGATATTTATTCTTTTGCATGGCACGCAGCAGTATACTGATAAGGCAAGTGTAGCAAGCCTCACGCAGCGGCCTATGTCCTTCCCAGGCTGTCAGGAAAACACCCTTTCCAGAGCCGCCTGAGCCTCCCTGTTCGGAACTTTCAGCGCCAAATTAAAGCCTCTCAAATCTGAATCAAGCGTCAGATATCCGTACTGGCAGAGAAGTACCTTCGGATCCATTGAAAGAAGAGGCTCAGGAAACCGGAAATCAGGCTCTCCGCATACGGTTCTCTGCCCGTCAGTAAGAATGTCAGACAGACTGACGCCTTGCGCCTTAAGCAAATCAGCAAGCACACAATCCTGCTCTGCTTCCACATGCAGTGAGCGGCCGTAATCACTCAGGCTTTCAGGGATGCTCCTGAAAAATCTGATTACCTGGAGCGGTGAGTACACCTTCACACTGCCCGTCTCATCAAAGCAGTATCCGCCGCACTCCTCTGAAAGACTGTCAAGAAGCTCCTCCCGCTGCTCATCTGTCACCCCTGCTTCAGGTATTCCTTTGCTGGAAGATACCGCGCGATCAATTGACCCCCGGAAGTATTTCACGAGCTCTTCCCTGGTGAATCCGGCAATTCCGGCGGCTGACGAGTCATAGCTCTCATCGTGCACGTCTGTGCCACTGAAAGTTGGCGTGGGATCCCTGAACCTCGTTACCCCGGCAATGCAGAGGTACTGGATGCAGGGATCTCCTTTCAGAACGCATGACAGATTGTAGAGCTCGGCCCTGAACTTTTCGAAAAGCTCCGGGTTATTGAGATTTGCCCTAAGCGGAGCATCATACTCATCGATCAGGATGACAATCATGAAGTCATGATCATTCAGGACATGAAGGAGCTCAAACAGGGCAACACAGGGTCTGTCATCCGGAGTGAATTCTCCGCTGATGCCGAGTCTTTGGGCAAAAGACTCCAGTACCGCCGTAAACTTTCTGCAGAATCCTTCGTATCCGCCGGTAAAGTCAGAAAAATCGAGCCTCAGTACAGGATATTTCGGCTCAGTCCAGCGATCGTGAATCCATGTATCCCCTGAAGTATGGATCAACTCCTGACTCAAGGAGCGTTGCGATCGTGTCAAGAAGGAGCGACTTGCCGAACCAGTGAGGCCTTGATATGAATGTCCTCCTGGTCATGAGGAGCCTGAATATCTGTTCAGTCTTATCGACATAGACGCAGCCTGAGTCTCTCAGCTTCTTAAAGCTCTGTGTCAAAGCGATCTTTTCCATATTTCACTCTATCGCCCAGACAGGTGTGGAGTCAGTTTATTAATCATATGATATAATTTATGAAATTTAAAGTCTCGCCAGACTCTTTATTTAAGCAATCATAAATTCTCAGATTTGCCAGGCAAATACTAATTTTGAAATTTCAGGCACTTGACAGGTGCACTTTTGCAATAAAAAGTGGTATCGTTAACTGACAGGATGCAGCATGACAAGAAAAGAAAAACTTATCGCGCGGTTTAGAAGCAGACCAAAAGATTTCACGTTCGATGAAGCGGTGACGCTGTTAAGCTACTTTGGATACCAATTAAGCAATAAGGGTAAAACCTCTGGATCAAGAGTCGAATTTGTTGAGAAGACGACGGGCCATGTGATCGGGTTTCACAAGCCGCATCCAGGAAATGTACTAAAGCCATATGTAATGGATCAAATAAGCGATCAATTGGAAAGCAGGGGGCTGATATGAGCAATACAATTACTTACAAAAATTATATTGGAAGTGTTGAATTCTCCGAAGAGGACAGTCTGTTCTATGGCAAAGTTCTTGGCATCAAATCACTGATTTCCTATGAAGGCAATACAGCAACGGAACTGGTCAATGATTTTCATTGTGCCGTTGATGACTATCTGGAAACCTGCAGAAGCGAAGGCATAAAGCCAGAGGTTTCACACATACCTGATCCATACTTCGGCAGTGATTACTACAAGCCTGTCAGACAGAACAAAACGTGGATGCATCTGCCAAGCAGATGTTTAATGAGCGGTAATTCTTCTGCTAATTTCCCCGTTCCTTATATTCACAATACGTCAATTGCTTCTTACACACTCAGGCATACAAATTTTGTCTGAGCGTTCCAGGAGTTCAGAACATTTTACAGTTCTGACCTCTAATAGAATCAGTTATTCAAGACTGTGGTCATGCCGTTGCTCATTACTGCAACGGCTGTCCCGGTGAATGGTGCTGCTGAGTTATTTCTGGCGGACAGGAGCGTCAGGCTCGTACAGCATTCGAAGCTTTATCGAATGCAAATTGCCTCACACCATAGAATTCTATTCGGAAATAGCTCTGTTCCATCCTAATCTCAGCTTTTCTGGCTTTACATGCTCCTGTATCACCACAGGCCGTTCAGAATCAGTATCCATTCAGTCAGCCGATCCTGTGTCACCGGCAAAGTCCGCGCCTGCTTTCTGTATCGATACCGGAGCAGCTGATAGGTGGGCTAATAATCCCCGCTTACAAGCTACCAAGCTACTGCCGCCATGTCTTGACTACTGATGGCTCACCGAGATCATCACCACTCCCGCGATGATGAGGAGGATTCCTGCTATGGTCATGAGCGTCAGCGTCTCCCTGAACATCACCACTGAGAGCAGCGCCACGCCGGCGATCGCCCCTGACGTGAGTACCGGGTGCGCCACATGGAGCGGGAAGAACCTGAGCGCCGCCGCGTAAAGAACGAACGCCATCCCGTAGAGGAAGAGCCCCGACCAGAGCGGGATGTTGGTGATGAGCGACCACGGGTCCTTGAGGGACGGAATCTTCCGCGGAGGCATCATGGCGACCTTGATGAGGACGCTCGCGAAGACATTCGACAGGATGCCGAAGATGATGAGCAGCCACTTCATCTGTCTCTCCTGTTGTAGCAGCCGAGGCAGGCTTTGACCAGAACCTTCATGAGGCTGAGGTTGCCCTTAAAAGAGCTTATCTTGGTCGGCACCTGCCCCTTCGGGTAACGGCGCATGCCCGGAACCTCGACGCATTTGAAGCCAAGCTTCGGAGCGATGTACGATAGGTAGGCGAGGAGCTCGTACTCCCTGAAGCAGTCCCGGAACACCGCAACGCGGCTGTCGGTGAGGAACCTCGAGGAGTAGGCCCTGAACCCCTGGGTGGTGTCGGTCCAGTGGAAGCCTGAGGCGAGGCTCAGTAGCGGCGCGTGGATGAGGCGGATGGCAAGCGACCTTGACGCGGGCGTGTTCTCTCCGACGCCTCCCTTTCGAACTTTCGAAGGACCTGGACATCTCCAACACCATCATGACATGGGATGCCATCAACACTCATTCAGAACTGGTTGAGTTCGTCATCTCAAAGCATG
>ONIT01000007.1 GCA_900317945.1 uncultured Pseudomonadota bacterium | reverse complement strand
CCTTCACGCAAAAATGTTCCCACTTCCGATGATGCCTCCGAACTGGCGAAACAGGTCGAGAGGCTGCAGAAGGCGGCTGCCGGTAAAGACGAGGAAATCCTTTCACTGAAGAATGAAGTCCGCAGGCTGAAATCAGTCATCAGGGCCTACAGGAAAGTCTGTGAGGCCATCTCCGCGGACCTTGGAAAGGCGCCTGTCTGCCATGACTGACACTGCCTCTGACTTGCGCCGCAGCTGCGAAAATCTTGGAAGGGAAAACGTCAGACTGAAAGAGCGGCTTGCCGCCCAGAAGCAGCGGGCCGACTCTCTCGCCCGGACTGTCAGTCATCTCCGGAAAGAGATGGAGGAAGCCCGGAAGAAGTTTGAGGATGAGCTTGCAAAGAGGGATGCCACCATCAGGGGACTGACAAGCGAGCTGGAAAAAGCAAGAGCTATCCAGGCCCACGATGGCACCAACACCGGAATGTCTACATCACGTACTCCGATAGGCAAGGATAAGGTTATATCCAATAACAACTCACGCCAGAAAAGCGGGCGCCAGAAAAGCGGGGATCCAAAGGGCGGGAAGCTGCATCACGAAAAGCATTCCTTTGACGGCACTGACAATGTGGACACTGAGGAGACTCAGGGACATCCCCTGGAGGAAGGTGAGCACTGCCCCGGATGCGGCGGTTCCGACTTCAGCCCGACCGGAAAGTCAGAAGTCAAATACGAATACGACGTCCGGATAAAGCTGGTTAAAATCAGACATGAGTTTTATTACTACAGATGCAACGAATGCGGCACCATCTTCCGTTCGGATATACCGCCGTCACTCAAGGAGCAGCATCAGTACGGCAGCACCCTGAAGGCCCTGCTTCTGTCACTCACCAATACGGTCAACGCCTCAATGAACAAGGCGGCATCGTTCATTGCCGGCATTACCGGAGGGAGGCTTACGCCATGCGAAGGCTACGTTGCAAAGCTACAGCGGAAAGCCGCGAAAGCTCTCGTGCCGTTCCGGTCGGCGCTGAAGCAGGTCCTCATCACCAGGAAGCTCGTCTACTGGGACGATACCGTAATCTTCATACTTACGAAGAGGGCCTGCTTCCGTTTCTACGGAGACGAGCGCATAGCCTACTATACCGCGCATGAGCACAAGGACCTGCAGAGCCTTGAGGATGACGATGTCCTCAGACAGCTTGAGCACTATATCAAGGTCATGCATGACCACAACACCGTAAACTACAACTGGAGGTTCTGCTTTGTGAACATCGAGTGCAACCAGCATCTGCAGAGGGACTGCCAGAAGAATACGGACGACACCCACCACACCTGGACCATTGAGCTCAAGGAACTAATCAGCATCACCATCAGGAAGCGCAATGACGCCATAAAACGTGGAGAGAAAGCCTTCGATGAGGCAGTCATTGCGGACTTCAACCGCAGGCTTGATGAATGCCTTGAGAAAGGACGGAAGGAAAACGCGGCCGAGCCTGACATCTACGGCGCAGACAACGAAAGGGCACTGATTAAACGGCTTGAGAACTACAGGGAAAACTACTTCATGTGGCTGCGGGACTTCAGCATTCCGACGACGAACAACCTCAGTGAACGCAGTCTCAGGGGCATCAAGTCGCACATGAAAATATCCGGTCAGTTCGAGTCAGTGGAGGCCGCAGACAACCATGCGGTTGACGTGCCGGCGGAATGGCATCAATGAAATCGACGCGCTGCAGCGGCTGTGCGATGGACACCCGTATACGGTTGAGGAAATCTTCCGCGATCATCCGCTCTGAACCAAAATCATAAAATCGATCTGGAAGCGGGCCTGACGGCCCGCCTGGATATGTATGTCTGCTGATCACGTAAAAAGAGCCTTTGCGCACTCCTTCAGGCACACAGGTCCGGTCAAACCCTGTCCGGAAGCGGGCTTATGCCCGCCTGGCTAGTCATGCCTACAGGACGGCTGTGAATAGTAACATCAATTCTTCCATCACCGTCGATATCGTTCGCATCGGTGTAAGCCTCTGTGAACATGGTGTGGTCCTTGCTCAGGATCAGCATGATGAGCATAGGCAGATCACTGCTGCCGACGTAAAGCGGCTTGGTGCCTATTTCGAGATCCTTGGTTGCAACCGTATCGGCAGCAAATGCCGGAAATGCACTTACACCAGCAAGCATTGCGAGCGCAATGCCAGCCGATTTCTTAAGTTTTAGCTTAAACATAATCACTGTGCCTCGCTTTATTACCAGCAGCCTGTAGTAGTCTCTGAGCCGCCCAGGGACTTCAGGGACTTCTTGGTGCCGTCCTTATAGAGGATGAGCACATCGCAGTCGTCCTTGCCGGCGTCCCTTGATCTTACGAATGCCTTGATGGCGTAATTGTGACTTACATCATCCGTGCCGCCATCACAGGAGGCGGTGGGCGCAGGATTCGACATGCTGGGGTAGGCCTCCACGCACGCGCGGTCATACATCTTCCCGCTGAACCTTGCGCTCAAATCGCTCTCGCTCATCGAGAAATATGTATGCTTGAGAGAGAAGTACTGCTCCTCATCCTGCTGGATTTTGAACATCTCAGTCTCGGTATCCTGCCTTTTTGCCTGCCTTGAATACTTTCCGTAGGCAGGGACAGCAATCGCTGCAAGGATCGCTATGACCAGAATAACCACCATCAGCTCAATGAGGGTAAAGCCTGAATTCCTTTTCATAATACTCTCCGATTTATATCCTAAAAACGTTTGGTCGGTGTCCCTGTCTCTTCATCTGGATTTTCATCTAGCCGAAGCGTAGAGCTGCACTGTACGGGTATCTTCACAAACTCCTGAAGGTAAGTCCGGCTCCCTGAACTGTCGAGCCCCCTTGCAGTTATCCTGTACCACTGCCAGCCATTGTTTGCGGTGTCGCAGGAGGTGGCCTCACCTATTTTCTCAGTCCTGTAGATCGAAGCATCCGGGGTGAAGAAGCTGCCAGCCTCTCCTGTTATCTGCGGTGCAACGGTCTTGCTGACATCAAATACATGAACATCCCAGTCCGAGCTTTTCTTCCAGCCATTAAAATTCTGCGGCTGATCACCGTCATACAGCCACCAGTAGCATTTCTTATAGTTTGTAGAGCAGGTCGGTACATCGGCTATGGCATCGTTTCCTGATGACTTGAATTTGTTCATGTCCTGCTCGGCGCTGTCCTTATGCCTTGCCATGAGGGTCTGATAGCCTGCATTCAGCGCGGACATTGCAAGGTTGTAGCTTACGACGCTCCTGCCGTAGCTGCTTGCTGTCTGACGGCTGACTACAGAGATTTTGCAGACAAGCGCTGCAACAATTCCAACTACAACTATGACTCCAAGAGCCGCCACCAGGGCGACACCTGACTGACTGTTTCTTTTAATTATCACCATAGCCTCCGTTTCTCAGATAGGCCTCATTTGCAATAATCTGGCGGACTCTCGAATCACCGGCCGGCACATTCCAGGGTTCATCCGGCCATGGCTGGAATTTCTCCGATTTGTTTTTGATTACTTTCTGCCCTGAATCCTCGGACTGGAGAAGTACATACCGTACTGCATCGAGCCCTTTATCCCAGCGTCCGTCATCAGAGTGTGTAACGCTAGCCGTGATTTCATTTGGCTTGAGGTAAGAGCATATATAACCTTTTGATGTATCACCGCTTGTTCCGCAGACATACATTCTTATGTCAAAACGCTCGATATTCCTTTCGACCACGTATGCTTCCGGGCTGCTTACTTTTCCATTGTCGTACACTGTAGCGCACATCAGATCATAGACAGGTACCGCCGCTCCTGAGGCTGAATTCGGTTCCAGATACAGCTCGACAACGACCTCATGGCTATTGTCAATCGACTCTCCGGAGCAGACAAAAGACCTGTTGTCCGATTCATCATCCGAGGAGTTTCCGAGCTGCGCCTGTATATTTTTCTTTACCTGCTGCAGGCCGGCCGCCAGGTCGCTTCTATAAAAAGGAAGCTGAACCTCTATCCGAATGCCCGGCCTCAGTCTGCCTGACATTACAAAAATATTTTTGTCATTTTACTCCACTGACGTGTGGGGATGACAGTACATTATCAAAGAATGTGAGCGGGATTGCGTTATTTGTATAGATGTCTGAGGGACGTGCAGCCTGATAGGATTTTTAAGAATCTGCAACGGCGGTTATCCCACTGCTTGATTTTTTCAGATAATGCGGAGTCCGTACGCGCCGCTAAGTCAGGGCGCTGCCAGACAGGCTGCATTCTCCCACCGGGGTCAGTCATGCTGCAGATTTTTAGGGATAGGCAGGACCTTCGGAAGAGGCCGCGGAGCGCCGCCTCTCCGCTCTTTGTACATTTTAAGCTGATAGACGTAGGCCAGCACCTGGGCGACTGCCGCAAAGAGCCCCTCAGGGATTTCCGTGTCAAGCTTGCCGTTGTAGTACAGGGATCTCGCAAGCGGCGGGGCCTCGATTATAGGCACGTCGTATTCCCTTGCGATTTCCCTTATTTTGAACGCTATCTCATCAGCTCCCATCGCCGCAATATAAGGGGCAGAGTGTGGCTTGTCGCGCTCGTAGATGATTGCCACGCTGTAGTGGGTCGGGTTCGTAACCACGACATCCGCCTTTGGGACATTGGCCATCATCCTGCGGTTTGCCATCTGGTACTGCAGCTGCCGGATGCGGCTCTTGACCTCGGGCTTGCCCTCAGTGTCCTTCATCTCGTCCTTGATTTCCTGCTTGGTCATCTTGAGCTCATTGATGTGATGCCATTTCTGGTAGGGGACGTCGATAAGGACTATCGGGATCATGGCACAGACCACGCCGATGAGGATCTTGAAGAATATTCCCATCGCCTCGTTCTGCGCCTCCGGCATCACGAGCGAAGGGAGCGTCATGATCGCCTCATATTCCATCCTGATGAAGATGTAGGCGCCGGCGCCTATGCAGACCACCTTCAGAATTGACTTCACCAGCTCCACGATGCTCTGGGTGCTGAAAATTCTCTTGATACCTGAAAGCGGGTTGATCCTCTGAAATTTGGGCATCAGCCCTTCCTGCGAGAAGCTCATTCCGCCTATGGCAATCGAGCCGATGAGCGCGCAGACAAAGACAACCGCGCCGTAGCAGATGACCGGGAGCGCGATCTCGAGGATGACCCTGGTGAAGACCCGGATCATCGCGGTCGGATCAAAGAACGTCTCCCGCTTTGCCCCGAAGGTCTCGCTGAATATGTTCCTGAACGCCGAGACGAACCAGCCGGAGAAGATGGCAAGCCCGGCAACGCCGCCCAGGAGGACAGCAAAGGACTGTGCCTCCCTGGAGCGGGGGATCTGGCCTTTCTCCCTTGCCTGCTGCAGCCGCCGGTCGGTCGGCTGTTCAGTCTTTTCCTGCCCGTCAGACTCAGCCATCAGAGCGCTCCCGTAACCGTGCCGATAAGGCTCTGCACCCTCGACCAAAGAGACGAGAAGTGCGAGAGGAAGCCCGAGACCGTGAGCCAGAGGACAATGATGCCGAGTACCATGCTCACCGCGAAGCCCATGCTGAAGATATTGAGCTGGGGCGCTGCGCGGGTCATGATGCCGAAGGTGAAGTTAATTACCAGCATCGCCACAATTGACGCGAGCGCGAATGAGACCGCGGCCTGGAACATCACCCCAAGGAACATCGCCATCTCCATCCAGGATGACGGAGCAAGAAGGTAGAGCCCCGGAGGAAGCGTTATGAAGCTCTCGCGCGTCATCGAGATTACGGCAATATGCCCGTCGATGCTGAGGAAGACGAGCGCGCAAAGCGTGGAGAAGAACTGCCCTACGACCGGGACGCTCTCGCCGTTGACCGGATCCATGAACGCGGCGAAGCCAAGACCGGTCTGCATGGCGACGACGCTTCCTGCGAGGACGAAGGTCTGCGAGAGGAACTCAGTCGCAAATCCTATGAGTATGCCGATGAGCGCCTCCCTTATGGTGATAAGGAACCCGGGAAGGCTCATGATCTCAAACGGGAGCTTCTGCAGGGGGAGGAGCGGCACAATTGCCGCGGTTACCGCAACCGAGAATACCAGGCGCACAAAGGTCGGCATCATCCTTGTCCCGAACACCACCATGACCATCATCATGGAGGAGAGCCGGACAAACGGCCAGAAATATGACGCGATGAGCGCGGAGAGGTACTCAAACGGGAGAGACACTATCCAGTAACCTCCGGGATTGCCCTGATGATCTCGTAGAAGAAGTCCATCAGGGTCTGCAGGCCCCAGTTGACTCCGAGAGCGAGCGCGAGGAGCGTTACGAGAAGCCTCGGGAGGAAGCTCAGCGTCTGCTCGTTGATTGAGGTCGTGGCCTGGAAGACCGAGACCATGAGTCCCACCACCAGGCTCGGGAGTATCGCCGCCGACACGAGGAGCGACACCACGCCGAACGTCCTTCTTATTATGTCTACATAACCTTCAGGTCCCATGTCAGCCTCCTGTTCCTATGCCGAAGCTCGACACCAGCGTGCCGATGAGGAGCGACCAGCCGTCCACTAGGACAAAGAGCATCAGCTTGAAAGGAAGGGAAATGAGCGCCGGCGAGAGCATCATCATACCCATCGCCATCAGGATGCTTGCCGTAACGAGGTCAATGACGAGGAAAGGCAGGAAAAGCATGAAGCCCATCTGGAAGGCGGTCTTGAGCTCGCTCACCATGAACGCTGGTATGAGAACCTTGAGCGGCACCTGTTCCGGCGTGTCGGCCTTCTCTCCGGCGTACTCCATGAAGCTGTTGAGATCCTTCACCCTGGTCTGCTGCAGCATGAACTTCCGGAGGGGCTCCTGTGCCTTCTCGAAAGCCTGCTTTGAGGTAATCTGGTCGTTGAGGTAAGGCTGCAGCGCAGAATTGTTTATTTCGTCGAGAACAGGCGACATGATGAAGAAGGTCAGGAACAGCGCGATTCCGACCAGGATCTGGTTTGAGGGGCTCTGCTGCAGTCCGATGGCCTGCCTCAGGATCCCGAGCACCACTATGATTCTGGTGAAGGAGGTCATCATGATGATGATTGACGGCAGGAACGTGAGCATCGTCATCAGGATGAGTACCTGAACCGAGATGCTGTATTCCTCGGAGCCGTCTGCCGCCTTGGTAACGGTCATCGCGCTCATGCTGAGGTCAGCTGCCCATGAGTACGAAGGCAGCAGCGCCATGAGGAGGAGCATGGCAGCTCCGGCGGCTTTTCTTAAAATCACGGACATGTTAGTTCCCACCTGAAAATCACAGCTCCTGCTTCCCGGCACTTTCGGCTTCTGCCCTGCCTTCATCTGCGCCCTGTTCCGGCTCCCTGGCGAAGGACTCAAGTACGCTCCGGAAAGAAGACGCCTCTTTCCCCTTTTCTGCCGTGCCGGGGCCGGAGCCTGCCTGACCGGCACTATCAGGCAAAGAGGAAAGCTCCTCCGGATTGAAAGGACCGGCAAGAAGGGACATGCCGGAAGGAGTTATGCCGACAATGAGAACCTTGTTCATGATCTCGACCGCGGCAATCCTGTGCTTTCCTCCGAGCGGCAGGACCTGCAGGACCCGGGGAGCGCCAGCCTTCGCGGACGGCACCAGGCGGAGCTTCCTCGCGAGGAAGGCGCAGAGGAAGATAAGGCCTATGACCAGCACTGAACTCAGGAACCACTGAGCGATGCCTGCCACGGTGGCAGTACCGGAATAGGGGCCTCCTGCAGCTGCCGCGGCAGGCGCGTAGCCTGCCTTCTCAGCCGCCCCTGCGGCGGCTGACATCAGGACGCAGGCCAAAGCCAGAAAATATCTCAACGGGGCTTCCTATCTCAGCTTCTTGATTCTCTCGGTCTGGCTGATGACGTCGGTAAGGCGGATGCCGAACTTGTCATTTACCACCACGACTTCTCCGTGCGCGATAAGTGTGCCGTTCACCAGGACGTCGAGCGGCTCTCCCGCGATCCTGTCCAGCTCAACGACCGAGCCCTGGTTGAGCTGCAGAAGGCTTCTTATGGGGATCTGCGAGTGGCCGACCTCCATCGTGATGGTTACCGGTATGTCGAGAATGGCGTCAAGCTTCTCCTGCTGCTTGTGCTTCACCTCGGCATCGGCGGTAAAGTCCTCTAGCCTGACCTCTTTCGCGCCGTCCTGAGGGTTAAGGAAGTCCTTCTTCTCCTCCCCGGTCATCGCGACGTCATTCAGGATGTCGTCAACCGAGGACTGCGATGAGGATCCATCACCGGAAGGCTGCGACTGCACTGACGCCAGTATGTCGTCAGGTGATTCGCTCTCGGCCTTCTGTTTGGCCTCCGCGTCATGCTGCTCGCTCAGCGCCGCCGCCCAGGCAGCGGCCATATCGTCCTGATCACTCATAAAACCTCCTTATCCGATCTGGCTCGCCTGCGCGGCACTGCCTACTCAGCGTCACCTATGCTTCTCTCGACATCATCGTCATCGCCGGAATTGTCGATATGCTCGCCTTTCCTTGTGATGAGGGCAAGCTTGCTCTTGACCGACGCCGGCCTCTCGATGAGGCGCGAAATCTTCAGCGCGTAGTTGTCCTTGACCCGTCCAAGCTTCGCGCGGTAGCTCGGGAGATCCTCCGCGTAGACGAGGAGCGAGTCAGGCATGTCGACCTTGATGATGTCGCCCGGCTCCAGGTTGATAATCTGCCGGAGCGTGAGCTTTTTCTGCAGGAGCTGCGCGGTGAGTTTGATCCTGACGTCCATGATCTCCTCATGCAGCGCCTTGCTCCAGCGCTCGTCGGTGTCGCCCTGATCGCTCTGCACACCGGTGTCGAGAAGCTCCCTGATAGGCTCGATCATGGAATACGGCATGGCGACATGGAAGTCTCCGCTGCCGCCGTCGAGCTCAATGTGGAAGTAGCTAACTACAATAATCTCGGTCGGGCTCACGATATTTGCCATGGACGGGTTGACCTCGCTGTCGAGGTACTCGAAGTCAACATCCATGACAAGTCCCCATGACTCCTTGTAGTCGCCGAAGATGATGCGGAGGAGCAGCTGTATGACGCGCCTTTCCGTAGGCGTGAACTCGCGGCCCTCAATCTTGGAGTGGAAGCGGCCGTTTCCTCCGAAATAGTTGTCTACCAGGCTGAAGACCAGCCTGGCCTCGACAGTTATGAGCGCCGTGCCCTTCAGGGGCTTGAAATGGACCATGTTGAGGCTGGTGGGCACGAAAAGCGTATGGACATACTCTCCGAACTTGAGCATCTTGACGCCCTGGACCTCAACCTCGGCCTGGCGGCGCAGCATATTGAAGAGGCTGATGCGGAGGTGCCTCGCGAAGCGCTCGTTGATAAGCTCGAGCGTCGGCATGTGTCCGCGGACAATTCGCTCCTGGCTCAGGAAGTCATAGGTGGCTACCTTGCCGCCGTCCTGCCCTGAGCCGCCCTGCTTCTCGCTCTCGTCATCCGAGCCGGAGTCGCTGTTGAGGAGCGCGTCAATCTCGTCCTGCGACAGGACTTCGGACATGTCATCAGCCACAGAAGCCTCCTACTGGACAACCAGCGCGGTGAAAAACATACGGTTGAGAAGAGGATCGCTGGCGACAGTCTGGACCTTGGTCCTCGCCGCCTCCAGGGCCTTCTTCCTCATCTCCTCACGGCCAGCGGCTGACAGCAGGGACTCGAAGCTGGTGGAGTCCAGGACTCCGAACACGGCGCTCCTTATGAGCGGGAGATGGTGCTGCGCGAGGTCAAGGTTCTTCTGGCCGGTAACCTCGAATGCAACACGGATCTGGACAATCCTACTGCGCCTCCCGTCCCTCACGCTGAAGGTGAAGGCCTCCGGATCGGCAATGAACATGGTCTCGGTATCTGCGGGCTCCGCAGCCTTTGCCTCAGCTGACTCAGCCTCGGCGCCTTCCTTCGCGTCGCCCGAGCCTTTCATGAAGAAGAAGCCACCGGCTCCTCCTCCGGCGAGGAGGAGGACAAGAGCAATGATGATTATCAGCTTTTTCTTCCTGCCGGCGCTCTCGCCGTTAAGCTTCAGCTTCTGCCCGTCCTTGCCGTCTGCCATACATCAATCCCAATTCTTCAGGCGTAATAATCAACTCCGGAGCGTGTCTGCTGAACCCGGATCTCCTGTCCGGCACCAGCGGGAGCAACTTCATCCCCGCCAAGGGCGCCGAGTCCGGATGCTCCCTGCATCCTGAATGTGCTTCTGAATGCGCCCCTTTCCCCTGCGGCTCCCTCTCCGCCCCTGCTGAATGAGCTGCTGCCAGGATCAGAGCTGACCTCGCTTCCGCCGTCAAGCGAGATGCCGCTGCCCTGCAGGCTGTCGCGGAGCTTGGGCATGGTATCCTGCAGGAGCTGCGCGGTATCCTGCCGCTCGGCAATTATAGCAACTTTGGCATGGGTTCTGTCTTTCATTTCAAGGTGAATGTGAAGTCTGCCCATTCCTTCTGGGGAAAGGTGGATGTCCGCGTCGGTGAGGTTCCGCCCGATCATGGCGGAGACCCGCTCGAACATGCCGCTCTCACGCGCGGTATTGTCTGTCATGAGGAGCGGCCTCGAGAGCACGTCCATGGCGTTCTGATGGGCACTTCCGCCTGATGCGGCCCTGGCGGCCGCCGTGCCCGGCAATCCTGCTCCATCGATGCCGCCGGCCCCTGTGAGACCTCCTGAGTATGATGCTCCGGCCTGGGCGAGCGTACTCTGGAAGAGACCGTTCCTCGCGCTGCTGCCACTGAGCGGGTTATCATCCGCCCTGCGGTATTCGCTCCCCGATGATGCCTCATCACCATCGGCCTCATCGCCTGATGGGCTGTAATCAGCAGCCTGCTCAGGCCCGGCTGAAATCTCATTCGCAGTCTCATCTGCCGCGGCTGATGCAGGCTCTTCAGACTGAATTCCCGCTCCGCCCTGGACGCCTCTTTCCCGGTTGAGGAAGGCATAGATGCTTGCCGTCTCACCTGCTCCGGGAGCTGCGGCTCCATTATTGAGGGATATACCGGAAAACTGGCTGCCGGCTGCATCAGGAGATTCCTGCTGGACAGCGGCTGCCTCGCCTGAGCTTCCGCTAACGGTGGCTGTGGCAGTACGGCCGTTTTCAGTGCCTGAAGAAGCGCTGCGGAGGATTCCGGCATCAGCCTGGCGCCAAGATACTGTTTCCCCGGCAGTGCCCGCAATGGCGGCAGATCTGAAATCCTCCTGTGCTGCGCCAGAACCCTGAGGCTCTTTCTGATACTCTGCAGCAGTTGCTTCCTCACTGCCTGCGGCAAGACCGGGTACGCTCAGTGCTGACACTTCTCCGTCATGGCTTCCGGATGTCTCAGCGGAGGCGGGATCCTGAGCGGCATCTGTCTCATTAAAGGCCACTGCGGTGCCTGACGTATGAAAGGCTGAAATCCGGCTGCTAACTTCAGCTGTGACAGCGGTATCAGTCCCGGAAAAATCGGAGGCTTCTTCAGGCACATCTGTCTCAGTGCTGTCTTCCGTATCCTGATCCAGGTCGTCAGCGGAACTATTTTCCTCTGCGATCAGAGAGTCCTCAGAAGAGGCGCAGGTGAGGGAGGTGTCCCTGCTCTCAGACTCTGTAAGGACGTCAAGGAGCTCCGCTGGTGTCTGGTTTTTGCCTGACTCGCCTTCTGCGGCAGGCCCGATCTTCTCTGCACTGCTTTCCTGGGGAGAGATTTTGCCCGATGCCGGCTCTCCGGAAGAGTTTAGAGCGAGAGCGTCAAGGCTTTCCGAGAAGTCAGGGAGCAGCCCTGCCCCGTCTCCCCCGGCCTTTCCGGAGGTTTTTCCGGGCATGGCATCCTTTGATTTAACCCTCACAGCAGAATCAACAGACGCAGACATCAGCATCCCTCCACGCAAAAACAGACTTCAATAAGCTGTAGCAAACAGCATGCCAGCGCGCTGCGGTAAAAAACGTGAGATATATCGGGATATTCAGGGAAGGTTCAGGCTTTTATATGGAAACAGAAGAATCAGCATCTCAGAGCGCCATTTTGCCGTCGCTGAGGAAAGAGAGTGTTTTCCCCGCCGGCAGCTTACAGGAGGCCGTCGTCAGACTCGTCATTTGATGCCTCCGATTTGAGCCTTCTCATGAAGGAGTTGAGCGCGGCCTCGTCAGAGACCTTCTGCTCCTTTTTCATCTGGGCTATCCTCTCCCTCTCGCGCTGCTTCTCGAGGAGCGTTTCAAGGGCCTTTCTCCTGCCCTTGATGCTGAGCCACTTCTCCCGGTATTTCTCGGCCTGATCCCTGGCTGTCCTGAGGACTGCGGTCTGCGACTCCGCCGCCCCGTCAAGCTTGTCGATGAAGGCGTTGTAATGGGCAAGCTGCGAGCTGTCCATGCCGGCCGCGCCTTCCTCGGTGAGCCTCTGGGTATAGCTCTCCCGGAAGCCGTTGAGGGCGTCAAGCTGCTGCTCGGCGAAGGCTGCGTCGCCGGTCGCCTTGGCGAAGAGCTTCCTCGCGAGCTCCTCCTCCTCCGCGACTCTCTCAATCAGAAGCTCTATTGCCCTGCTCATTTAGCTGCGCCTATCGTCTGACCGAGCGAAAGCAGGCCCTTGAGCGAGGAGTCAAAGGTTATCACGTCCTTCATTCCCTGCTGCAGGTAGCCGTCAATTACCGGCCTGGCCGCAATCGCCAGATCAATTCTCGGATCAGCTCCCTTCTGGTAGGCGCCGATGGAAATGAGATCCTTGTTCTGCTCGTAAAGTGAGTAGCACTGCCTTACTGACCTCGCGATCTTCATCTGCTCCGGGCTCACCACCATCGGCATGACTCGGCTTATCGACTTCTCAATGTCAATCGCCGGGTAATGCCCGGAGTCGGCGAGGGCGCGGGAGAGCACGATATGGCCG
The DNA here is from genome assembly GCA_900317945.1 of uncultured Pseudomonadota bacterium. GTDB lineage: Bacteria > Pseudomonadota > Gammaproteobacteria > Enterobacterales > Succinivibrionaceae > UBA2810. Next base: position 33,041 of record ONIT01000007.1, on the reverse strand, counting down.
TCCAGGATGGCGCGCGACGCGTCCGCGATCGGATCCTGCAGATCGTCTCCCTCAGTGAGAACGGTAAAGAAGGCGGTAATTGAGCCCTGATTTCCGCCGCCGTTTCCGGCGCGCTCCACGAGCGCGGGGAGCCTTGCAAATACTGAGGGCGGATAGCCCTTGGTCGCGGGAGGCTCGCCCACGGCGAGAGCTATCTCTCTCTGAGCCTGGGCATAGCGTGTAAGCGAGTCCATCAGGAGGAGAACGTCCTTGCCCTGATCCCTGAAATACTCCGCGCAGGAGAGGGCTGTCTCGCAGCCCTTAAGGCGCATGAGCGGCGAGGCATCAGCTGGAGCAGCAATCACTACAGCCCTCTTTCGCCCCTCGGGCCCCAGGATGTCCTCGATGAACTCCTTGACCTCGCGTCCACGCTCGCCTATGAGCCCGACGACCGAAACGTCCGCTGACGAGCCGCGCGTCATCATGCCGAGGAGCACGGACTTTCCGACGCCCGAGCCGGCGAAGAGCCCCATTCGCTGTCCTTTTCCGACTGTAATGATGCCGTTTATAGCCCTTACTCCGACGTCAAGCGGCTCGGTGATCTTGCGCCTTGCGAGAGGATTGAGGTGCTTTGACGGCGGCGCCTCGCGGAGGACTCCCGTGATCGGGCCCTGTCCGTCAATCGGCTCCCCTATGCCGTTCAGTACCCGGCCGAGCAGGCCGTTTCCGAGGGGGAGAGAGGACTCGCCTGAGACCGGCACCACCCTGGCGCCCGGGACAACGCCCTCCATGTCGCCGCTCGGCATCAGGTAGAGCCTGCCGCCTGAGAAGCCGACAACCTCGGCGTCCAGGCTCCCGTTCATGGTCTCGACGCGGCAGAGCGATCCGACAGCGGCGCGGCAGCCCACCGCCTCGAGCGTGAGCCCCACGACGCGCACAAGCCGTCCCGCAACCGCTGGCTTTGAAGGGCCTGCGTCAGTCTTCCAGGAGGAAATGCGCTCTGAAAGGGACCTCATCAGCCGTTTCCTCCGGAATTCTCATTGACGAACCTCTCAATCACCGCGTCAATTCTCTCGGAGAGCTTCCAGTCAACGCTTGAGCTCCCCGAGTCAATCCTGATGTCGCCTGCCCCGACCGAGGCGTCTGAGACGACCTTCCAGCCCAGATCCGAGAGCGACTCCTCCGGCATAAGCTTAAGGAGCTCAGCCGCGTCCGCCGGATTAAGCATGACAGTAACGCCTTCCTTTGTTGACGGGAGGGCCGCCACCGCGGCATGAAGGGACTTCGCGAGGAACTCCGGGACACGGGCCTCCTTTTCAAGGAATGCCCTGGCAATTCTTGAAACTACAACAAGGAGCTCTTTCTCAATAGACTCATTCACGAGCTCCAGGGGCTTTCCGAGCTTCTCCGCGAGCGCGGCGAACTTCGCCTTCTCGGCGTCAACCGCAGCCGCCCCGTCAGCAATACCGGCCTGGTAGCCCTCGTCGTGTCCGCTTTTGAGTCCCTCGCCATGCCCAGAGGCAAGCCCATCCTCGTGCCCCTTCGCGAATCCTTCCTTCTTGCCCTCGGCAAATCCGTCGTCATAGGCGCCCTTCCGGATCTCCTCCAGCTCAGCAAGAGTAATGCAGGGAACCTCATTGCGCTCTTTTGCCTCAGCCTCCTCCTTCCTGCGCCGCTCCTCCTCGAGACCTTTCTGGTACCAGCCCTCCTCATAGCCGAAGACGTTGGACTTCTCCGCGCCTTGCCCGTCATGCTCCGGTGGCACCTGGTCCGCGGCGTCATGCCCGTCCTCAGGAGGCTCGGCCGCATCGCCTGACTGCGTTTCATCAGGTGCGGCAGCAGGACTTTCAGCAGGCGGCGCGGGGCTTATCTCATCATCAGACATGAAAGGGTTCGGAGAGCTGAACGCTGAATAGTGGTAGCGGCCGGCGGAGGCGCCGGTGTCCTCGAGGCTCACAGAGCCGTCATCGGAAAACGGCGAGCTGCGGGAGAGAGCTCCTGACCGGGCTCTCGGAGCTACTGGTCCAGTCCCGCTTCCGCCGGCCGGTGCCGTATCATCCCCTGAGACCTGCGCCCAGCCTCCGTCAGGCTGGGCAGCCGCTTCCTCGGGGCTTTCGCCGAATCCCGGGAATAGGCTCCCGAGGTCCTCCGCTCCGGCGCCGGCGTCCGCCGGTGCCCCGTCAAGTGACTCCCTGGCCCTTGCCCCGAGAAAGGAGGAGCCGCCGCGGTTCCTTCCTGAAATGCCGGCTGATGCCATCTTCCTGACTCCTCCGCCAGCAGAGCGCTGGCCTGATGAAATGCCGCTCCTTTAGACGAAGCTCTCGCCGCCTGCGTTTCCGAGCATGATCTGCCCGGCATCAGCAAGCTTCCTCGCCGCCGAGAGGATATCCTTCTGCGCCGCCTCGACATCGCTGACGCGCACCGGGCCCATCGCCTGGAGATCCTCCTTGAACATCTCCGCGGAGCGCTTCGACATGTTCTTGAAGAACTTCTCCTTGAGCGCGTCGTCGCAGCCCTTGAGCGCCTTCTGCAGCATCTCGGGCTGAACCTCGCGCAGGAGCGTCTGTATGCTTCTGTCATCGACGTCAATGAGATCGTCGAAGACGAACATCAGATCCTGGATCTTCTGACCGACCTCCTCGTCATTCTCCCTGATGGAATCCATGAGAGGGCCCTCGATGCTGGTATCGAGGTAGTTCATGATGGAGGCTGCGGCCTTGAGTCCGCCCATCCTCGCGGCATGGGTTCCGGCGGAGCCGGCGAACTGCTTCTCCATAATCTCGTTGAGCTCCTGGAGCGCCGCCGGCTGCACCTCCTCAAGGCTGGCGATTCGCATGATGAGATCGAGCCTCACCTTCTCCGGGAACTGCGACAGGATGTCCGCAGACTGCTCCGGATCAAGGTAGCTCAGCACGATAGTCTGGATCTGCGGATGCTCGTTCTTGATGATGTGGGCAACCTGTCTCGCGTCCATCCACTTGAGGGAGTCGAGTCCGTGCGCGCCGGAGCCCTTGATGATCTGCTCGACGAGGTTTCCGGCCTTGTCCTCGCCAAGGGCCGCGACAAGGGCCTTCCTGACAAAGTCCTCGGATCCGACGCCGATGCTGGAGTACTTCTGGATGTTGTCAATGAAAAGCTTGTGCACCGCCATGACCTTGTCATGGTTGAAGTCGGACATGGAGGCCATCTCCATACCGAGGCGCTGCACCTCCTTGGGCTCAAGGTGGCGGAAGATCTCCGCAGCGTCCTCCTCGTTGAGGCTCAGCATGAGGACCGCGGCCTTTTCCATTCCGGTCATCTTGGAGACCATCTGGCGCTGCTCCTCGGTGAGCTCCATGACCGGGTTTCCGGAAAGCGCTCCTGCAGAGACAGCGGGAGAGGCGGGCTTTGCGGGCGCAGGGGCAGGCGCGCCGCCCTGGTTATTCTGATTGTCGCTCATTTCTTCGGCATGTCCTCCTCAACCCACTTCTTGACCACCTCGGCAGCGAGATCAGGCTCGTTCGACACGAGCGCTCTTACTGCCTTCAGCAGATCCTCGTCCTTGTGGAGATCCGGCAGGATCAGCTGGCCGTTCTTTATGTTGTAGAGAGACTCAGGCGAGTCCGCGGACTGGGCAAGGAGCCTCAGATCGTCATCACCCTGTCCGACCATGGTGTTGTCGAGATCAAGCTCGTGCTGCCGGTCGGTCTCATCCTTGGAGTAGATGAGCTTCATGACCATCGGCTTCACAATCATCATGATGATGCCGAGGATGACAAGGACTGACGCAACAATCTTCACGAGACGCCAGAACCAGTCGCTCTCATAGAATTTCTCTGCGGCCGCCTCCGCGACGGGCGCCTTGTTGAACCTGACCGATACAACCTCAAGCTGATCGCCGCGGGTAACGTCGAAGCCAAGCCCGCCCTCAAGCAGGCGCCTGATGTTCTCAAGCTCCTCAGGAGTTCTCGGGACATACTCTACCTTGCCGTCCTCGCCGGTCTTCTTCGCGTAGTCAACGCCTACGGAGACCGTCAGGCGGTTGATGCCGCCCGGATGGCGGACGGTATGGCTTATCGTGGTGTCAATCTCGTAGTTCCTGGTCTCGTTGCTCGAGTACCTGCCGCCGGATGATGCGGAGGAAAGCACGGCTGATGTCCCTGCTCCGCCTGTCTGAGGGCCTGACGCCGGATTCTTGGCGTTCCCTCTCTCAGTCGCGGTGGTGCCGTTGCCCGGGCCCTGCCCGTCAGCCGCGTTGGCGCCGGCGTTGGTGCCGGTTACGGTCTCGGGAATATGGCTTGCAGCAGGAGGCTGGTTCGAGAGCGCCCCGGGGATGCCGCCCGCCATGGCGCCGTTCGATGACTCGCGCTTTATCGCCTCGGAGCGGACCGCGGACTCATCAGGATTGTAGAGCTTGGAGGTTGACTCCTGCTCGGAGGAGTCCATGGAAATGTCGACCTCCGCCGTATAGTTGCCGTATCCAAGGACTGGCGACAGGATCCCGTCGATCTTCTCCCGGTACTCGCTTTCCTTGCGCTGCTCCATCTCGAAGGCGCGGCGGGCCTGCACGGATCTCGCGTCCTGGGACCCCGAGTTGAGGAGGCGCCCGTTCTGATCGGTAACTGTTACGCGCGAGGGCTCGAGGTTGTGGACTGCCGAGGCGACCGTATCGACGATGGCGTCTACCTCCTCCTGCTTGAGCATGGAGCCGGTGTTCTTCAGCCTGACGACAACGGTGGCGCTGGGCTTTCTCTGGTCGCGGGCAAAGACATTCTCCCGGGGAATCGCGAGCAGCACGGTGGCGTCCGCGATGTTGCGGTACTGCCTTATGGCATAGGCAAGCTGCTGCTCCCTGGAGAGCTTCATCCTCTCCGACTCCAGGCGCTGGCTCACGCCGAAGCCGGAGTCCTTGAGGATGAGCTCGTCGCCGGAGTTGACCTCCTCGCCCATTACGCCGTCGCGCTTCAGGGAAAGGACGATGTTGTTGTAGTCGTCGCCCTTCACGTAAATGGTATTGGAGCCCTGCTCGACCTTGTACTCGAACTTGTGCGCGTCAAGCGCGTTCAGAGTCTTGATGAGCTCAGGCGTGGTGAACTGCCCCAGAGGGCGCATGTCCGAGCCCTTGGCCCAGACCATGAGATAGACAACGACGGCAAGGCAGATGGCGAGCGTCAGGATGATTATGACCTGGCGCATCACGTCGTCCGATTTGAGGAAGCTCAGGAATGATGACTTCGGAACAGCGGCCGGAGCGCTTTCTCCGGCAGGAACTGAACCTCCGGCTACTGCCGGCAGGGACTCATCGGCCATGGCAACTGCCTCCAAGAAGTCAAAAGAAAAGCGCAGGCAGGGCTAATCAGACCTGCATCTGCATTATGCTGCGGTAAGCGTCAACGAAACGGTTTCTGACCTGAACTGCAGCCTCAAACGAAAGCGAGGCTTTCTGGGCGGATATCATAACATCAGAGAGCGACAGAGAACGGTCGCCCAGATCAAATCTTGTTCTTAAATCATCAGCCGTGTTCTGGGCATCGCTCACGCCGTCGAGCGCGCGGCTCAGCACGTCGCTGAACTCCTCGCCGGCCTTCCCGGCAGTCGCAGGGACGCGCCCGGAGCCGCTCATGTCAGAGGCCTGGAGGCGCATGGACGCCATTTCCTGGAGAAGATAGTCACCGCCGATTCCGCTGATATTCATAGCCGCATCCTCATGATATTTTTCCTGCACGTTTATCAGCAAGGATCGTGCCATACCATGGATCAGCGGCTCAGGCTACCTTCCGGCAAACACAGGGCCGGCGGCCTCGCTGTCTCCGTTCTTGAAGAAGCAATCGTCCAGCTCGTCGGTGTTCACCAGGGTCTCGCCGTTGTCAAAATAGCGGGCTGACGGGCTCAGGCCGCTCCCCGGGAGGAGAACCTCGACGGAGTCATCGTCCGAGGGATGCTGCGGCGCGTTGCAGCCGGCATCGACAAAAGCCCCTGCAGGGCAGGAGATGAGAATAAGAAGCGCGGAAGCTGTGAGTAGGAGATTTTTCATTCCGTTATCCTGTGTGTCGTTCTGAGGTAGCGCCTGAGCCTCATGAGGCTGATGAACCTTATTGCCGCGAGAAGAGCGGCAAGGCTCAGCACTGTTATGATCAGTACATTGTACACGCCTTCCTCTCTTTTTGGCTGAAGAGGCTCGTAGAGGAAGATCCTGAACTTTCTCACGTCAGAATTGAGCTCAAGCGACTCGAGGTCGACGTCGGAGAGCCTGAACCTCTTCCCGTCCGGAAAGCTCAGCTGCAGCACTCTCTCATAGTTTCCCCCGCCTCCATAGGCGTAGTCTGGGGCATAGATCACGCGGCAGATGGTCTCGGAGCCATGGGATCTTCCCTGATAGAGCTCACAGGTCCCGCCGCTGCCCCGTCCCCTGCCGCTCAGGTAGAGCACCCTGACATAGGCGCGTCCGCCGCCTGCCTTCACCGCATAGTTGAAGGCCCCGCTGTCGCTCCCGACAAAGCGCATGCTGAGCGGAAGGTCAAAGGGATGCGTGACCGCAGCGTCGAGGAGCTGCACATGGCTCCCGTCCGATCTCCTCAGATCGTCAGGGAAGGTGTCATCCATGATCTCGTCGGTGAAGAGGCTGTCAAAGGTGCGTATGCCGGCAAGGCGCCTTATCTCCTTGGCGCTGAGGTTTCCCCTCTCGTACCTGAACCTGGCGTCCGCCATGGCAAGTAGGCTCCGGTCGAGAGCGTGCCTCGCGTCAGGGGCAAGGAACTCCGCGAACCTCACTATCACGTACTCGCGCGCCCGGCACTCAGACCTCCGGACATAGATGTAGTGCCTGGGATCGGAGGTGTCAGCGTAGAAGTCCCCCAAATCTGAGGTGCCCTTCTTCTTAAAATAGTCCCCCATCATGCTGTCGTGGTATTCGCCGAACACCTCATCATAGCGGGTCGTGAAGATATAGGAGACAGCGAGATAGCTCTCCTGGTCGGAGACGTCATTGAGGTAGATGTAGTAGTCCAGGCCGTTGTCTGAGCTGAAGTCCTCGTTGTACTGCTCTATCCAGTCCCTGAGGCGCGAGTCATCACGGGAAAGGCTGCCGCCTGCCGCCTCCGCGCTTTCGCACGCGGCAAAGAGCAGGCTAACTGCCATGATGAATGATAAGCGCCATGAGAACTGCATCAGACTTTCCGGGAAAACTGGTTACAAGCAGGATAATACGGCTAAACCCGTGAGAAAACCGTACTCAAGGATTGTAGAGAAAAAATTTTAAAAATAAAATATTTTTTTGACGATGATTCAAAAAAACTGAAGATTAGGAGAAAAAAATAATAAAGGCAGGCTCAGAGGCCTGCCTCATCAGAAAGAGCGGGATTTGTCCCGGCCCTGAATTACTTTACCTTCTTGTCAGCAGGAACGCTTCCTGAGGCATCCTCAACCTTGACAGGCTTGGTCTCTGCAGGCTTTGCATCAGCCTTCTTCTCATCGGACTTTGCCTGAGCCGCGGCAGCCTTCTGCTCGTCAGCCTTGGCCTTCTCGGCAGCGGCCTTCTGCTCCTCTTCCTGCTTCTTCTGCTCAGCAGCAGCCTTTTCCTCCTCAGCCTTTGCCTCGGCCGCGGTCTTGATGTTTACCAGCTCAACATCGAAGACAAGAACCGAGTTTGCGGGGATCTGGCCGACCGGCCTGTCGCCGTAGCCGAGATTTGCAGGGATCCAGAAGCGGTACTTGGAGCCCTTCTGCATGAGGGATACGCCCTCAGACCATCCCGGAATTACCGCATTGAGCGGGAAGCTGACAGGATCCTTGCCGATGTTCTGATCAAATACCTTGCCGTCAAGCAGTGTTCCCTTGTAGAAGACGGTTACGACGGAATCCTTGGCAGGCTTCGGGGCATTGGCATCCTTGGCAGGCTCAATGACCTTGTACTGAAGTCCTGACTCGGTGGTCTGGACACCTTCCTTCTTGGCATTCTCCTCAAGGAACTTGTTGCCCTTGGCAATCTCCTCGGCAGCCTTCTTCTTCTCTGCCTCCTCAGCCTTTGCCTTGACCTTTGCGTCAAAGTCCATGAGGAGCTTCTGCTTGTCTACGTTCTGCAGCTTGTCCTTGCCGGTCATGCCGTCGGTGAAGCCGTCGATTACCTTGGCAGGATCGAGCTTCAGTCCGAACTCCTCCTGCTGCCTGTTGGTCTTCTCAATGTAGGAGCCGAGTGACTGTCCGACAGCGTATGCTACGGCGTCATCACCGGTAAGTCCTGACTTCTGGGTGTCAGCGGACTTTTCCTCTGCAGCTGCAGGAGCCTTGGCGTCAGCCTTGGCAGGGGCCTGTGCCTCAGTCTTCACGTCAGCCTTGGCAGGAGCCTGCGCGCCGGAGGCTGCCTTGCCGGTATTCTCGTTGCAGCCGGCAAGCGCCATAACTGCCGCAGCAACTGCGGTCATCACCCAAATTTTCTTCATCATAAGCAAACTAACAGATCCTGTTGATCCGATCTCCGTATTCAGACGCTGCCAGCGTCTCCGTTGATAACTCAAGTGCGGCCGATGCCGCACACAATAACCTTATTTTAAGGCGTATAATCAAAATATCAAAAAAAAAGTTAAAAAATCGCGCAAAAATTTGACAAACCTTTCAGCAGCTGCTGAATCAGCGCTGATCCCAGTTCAGTTCGGAGAGCAGATGTTTACCGGAATAGTTGAGTGCACAGGCACAGTAGCAGGAATCAGGTCCGTGAACGGCGGCATGGCTCTTACCATCAATGCCGGGGCGCTTGATCTCCGGAACGCAAAAGAGGGGGACTCCATCGCGGTAAACGGCATATGCCTCACGGCGACATCGATCCGCGGCAGCATATTCACCGCAGATGTCTCCCACGAGACCCGCGATCTCACGGCAGCTGGTCTCCTCTGCCCCGGCGACACGGTAAACCTCGAGCAGGCGCTGAAGCCTGAGAGCCGGATGGGCGGCCATATCGTAACCGGGCATGTCGACGGTACCGGCACCGTCAGGAGCATTACGGGAGGCGAGGCCGGCACGGACTTTGTCATCGAGGCGCCGCATGAGCTCATGATGTACATCGCGAAAAAGGGCTCCATCGCGGTCTCGGGGATCAGCCTTACCGTCAATGATACGGAAGGGGACACCTTCAGGCTGACGATAATTCCCCACACGATGCGCGCGACCAACATCTCGCTCTGGCGCCCCGGCACGAGGCTCAACCTGGAGGTTGACGTGCTCGCCAGGTATGTTGCGAGGATCCTCTCCATGCAGGGAGAGTCTGCCACTTCAGAAAGCGCTGCCAGTGTGAATAAACCAGCAACAGGCGGGCTCACCATGGAGATGCTGGGTGAGAACGGCTTCTTCTGATCCCTGAAATATGCTCCCGTAAGCCCGCGGCGTTTGCAAAAACTGCCCTGTCAAATTATCATGTGAGCCTGAACTGCACAGACTCAGTCTGTTTGACCGAAAGAGGATTTGCCATGAAAACCATCGAAGGCTGCCTTCCCTGCCCGGAAGCCAAAATAGCCATTGTCGTATCAAGATTCAACAGCTTTATCACCGAGCGCCTTCTTGAAGGCGCGGAAGACACTCTCCTTCGCCAGGGACAGGTAAATCCGGACAACATCACCTGCATCCGCGTTCCCGGTGCTATTGAGATCCCTCTGACCGTCAAAAGGCTTGCAGAGTCGAAGAAGTTCGACGCGGTGATTGCTCTTGGCTGCGTCATCCGCGGAGCAACCTACCACTTCGAGATTGTTGCCAACGAGTGCGCCAAGGGACTTACCCAGACCATGCTGGGCTCCAATGTTCCTGTTTCGTTCGGCGTCCTCACCTGCGACACTATCGAGCAGGCTGTACAGAGAGCAGGCTCAAAGGCCGGCAACAAGGGATCAGAGGCAGCGCTCTCCTCTCTTGAGATGATCAACGTCCTCAACAACCTTAAGAATATAGGCTAGCCTGATGAAACCCTTTCAGCGTACCATGGCCAGGCGCACTGCCATGCAGGCCATCTATCAGTGGCAGATGACCGGTGACCTGCCGTCATCGATCAAGGCCCAGTTCAGCTCCGATCCGGAATGCAAGAACGTCGACTGGGAATATTTTGACCGCCTCTTCGACGGCGTCGTCGCGGAGCATGAGGAGCTTGACAGCCTTTACAGGAGGTTCCTTGAGAAGCGAAGCACCGAGGATCTTGATCAGGTCGACAGGGCTATTCTGAGGCTTGCCTGCTATGAGCTCCTGAGGCTCTCCGCTGAGGTGCCCTACAAGGTTGTCATCAATGAGGCGGTTAACCTCGCCAAGGCCTTCGCCGCAGAGGAAAGCCATCGCTTTGTAAACGGCGTCCTGGACAAGGTCGTCTCCAAGGCGCTCCACCTCAAGGGAGATAGCGCAGAGGGTGCTTCCCATGAGGAGGCAGATTCAGAGGCTGCAGCAGAGGAACCTTCCGCTGAGGAAGAACCCGCAGTGAATGCAGTCAAATCTGCTTCCTCCTCATCTGACGCCTCTGATGAGCAATCCGCAGACGGTGCGGCCGAAGACGCAGAGCCTTCAGCAGACGTTGAGAGCAGGCCCAAGCCCATGAGCCTTGATCCCAACTCTCCGGGACGCCGGAGCAGAAGCAGATCATTCTCCGGGGAACGCAGGGAGCACGGAAGGAGCGGAGAAGGCAGGCCTTCCTTCAGGAAGCATTCTGACTCCTCCTTCAGGAAAGGAAAGCGCCCTGCCGGCGGAAAGAGCGGCGAGGACGGTGAGTCATCCGGCAAGGAAGGCGGATTCAGATCCGGCTTCAGGAAGGATCACCGCCCTTCTGACAGAAAGCGCCCCTCCGGCCCCTGGAAAGCACGCGGCGAGAGAAAGACTCCCTCTGACGGCAGCGCTGAATGAGCGATGAGTTTTCCCTGATCGGGAAATACTTCATACAGGATGATCGCGGCCGCCTCTCAGTGCCCAACGGCGATGACTGCGCGGTCTTCCGCTGCCCTCCGCAAAAGGAGATGGCAGTCACCACTGACTCCATCGTGGAGGGAGTCCATTTCTTCAAAGGCACCTCGCCCGAGTCACTCGGCATAAAGGCAGTTGAGGTAAATCTCTCTGATCTTGCCGCAATGGGCGCGGAGCCCTTCTGCATTTTCCTCTCTCTTGTACTGCCATCTCCTGATGAGAGCTTCATAGTTCCGTTCTCCGAATCACTGAAGGAGGATCTGGAGCGGAACAATGCTTTCCTCGCGGGCGGCAATATGTCGCGGGGGCCTCTCAGCATTGCCGTAACTGCTCTTGGCACGCTGCCAGAAGGCACTGCGGTAAGAAGGGACTCCGCTAGGGAAGGAGACATAATCGCGGTAACAGGGACTCTGGGAGCCGCTGCTCTTGCCGTAGAGGACTCCTATAGCGGAAGAGTTACGGTGGATCATCCTTCGTGGGAGGAGGCTAGGAGGCGCCTGGAGCGTCCTCAGGCAAGAATTAGTGAAGGAATCGCCCTCCGGGGACTTGCGAGCTCGATGCTCGACATCTCCGACGGAATTACGTCAGATCTCAGGCATCTTCTGAACGGCGGTCTCGGGGCATCAGTCAGCCTTGAGCATCTTCCGTTCTCCCCGGCTCTCGCCTCGCTTCCGATGAAGAGAAAGACTGACCTGGCTGCCTCGGGAGGGGGAGACTATGAGCTTCTCTTCACCATCTCAGAGGAGAATTTCAGAAAGGCAGGGAAAATCCCGGCTCTCGCAAAGACCGGGATAACGGCAATAGGCAGGATAACCGGGACAGGGAGGATTGAGTACCTCCTTGATGGAGTGCCGTCAGTGGTGCCTGACGGCTGGAACCATTTCAGGGAGCAGTAAGCCGCGATCTGACCTGACGTGCCCTGCAAGGCACTGGGTCAGGCAAGCTTCAGCACGTCGCTGAAATTCCCTGTAACGAGATCGGGACCGAACTCGCCGATATCATGCCCGTAATTGTAGCCGTAGGTGAGGCCTACCGACGAGACTCCCGCGGCCTTTGCGGCAAGGATGTCGTTTGAGGAGTCGCCGACCATGACAGTCTCCTCAGGCTTTGCTCCCATCTTCTCCATGGCATAGAGAATAGGAGCAGGGCTCGGCTTCTTCTCTTTGATCACTCCGCCCCCAAGCGTGAAGTCAAAGCACTCGAATATGCCGGCGCTCCTGAGGAATGGCTCGATATATGGCTGGGGCTTGTTCGTGACGATGCCAAGCATCTTGCCCATGGCCTTGAGCTTCCTGACCGTCTCGGCAACACCAGGGAACAGCGTGTAGTTGCCGGTGATCTGGCGCATGTACTCCTCGGAGTAGGCCTTTTTGAACTTTCCGAACTCCTCATCGCTGAAGTCAGAGTAGTCCGCATTGAAATCCCTCTTCATCGAGCGGAGAACCAGCTTGTCGAGCCCGTTGCCCACATAGCCGCGCACCTCGCTCTCGGGGGGATAGTCACGTCCGAGCGCTGAGAAGCTGTTTCTGATGCTGATTGCCATCTGCGGCACGGTGTCCGCTACGGTGCCGTCTACGTCAAAAAGGAAGCAGCTCTTCAAATCTCACCTCCGAGTCTCGCGCGCATTTCTGAAATTACCCTGCCGTAGTCATCGGCGCCGAAGATGGCGGAGCCGGCAACGAACATGTCGGCGCCTGCCTCAGCGATTTCCCTGATGTTGGCAGTCTTCACACCTCCGTCAACCTCAAGCCTGATGTCGCGGCCGGAGTCGTCGATCATCTTCCTAACCTCACGGAGCTTTTGGAGAGTGCCGGGAATGAAGCTCTGCCCGCCGAAGCCTGGGTTGACTGACATCAGCATGATGATGTCGAGCCTTTCCATCTCGTAGCGCAGCCATTCGGGTGAGGTGGCGGGATTGAGGACCAGGCCGCACTTCAGGCCGAAGCTCTTTATGAGGCTCAGCGTGCGGTCAGGATGGGCGGATGCCTCGGGGTGGAAGGTGATGTAGGAGGCGCCTGCCTCAGCGAACATCTCAACCAGCGAGTCAACAGGCGAGGTCATCAGGTGGCAGTCAAGCGGAGCATCGATGCCGCACTTCCTGAGCGCTTTTACCACAAGAGGTCCGATGGTAAGGTTTGGAACATAGTGGTTGTCCATGACATCAACGTGTATGACGTCGGCGCCTGCCTTGAGGACATCCCTTACCTCGTCTCCGAGCCTTGAGAAGTCAGCCGAGAGGATTGAGGGAGCAATAAGATATTTCCGGGACATAGGATTTTTCTCGTGTGTGAGACAAAAGGGAAACTTATGAAAATAAGAGCCGCAGAAGCGGCTCTCGGAACATCGTCTGAAGTCTTACTCCTTGGTAACCCAGGCATCGTGGGCAAGGCCTGTGGCCTTCTGCCTTGCGGCATTCGCCGACTCCCTGTCGGGATAGGAGCCCATGAAGAGCTTGTAGGTGCCGCTGCCGACCTTCTTGATGCGGCAGGTCTCAGGGCAGCGAGCCTGCATCTTGGTCAGCTCCTGGTAGTCGCGGGAGCTTGACAGCTGGACGGTATACCTGCCGGCTGTGGAGGAGGCAGCGCCTGACGCAGGCTTGGCAGGAGCAGACGCACGGCCGCCCTGCACTTCTGAGAAAGGAACAACCTGGCCGACCTTGAGGTTAGAGGTCTTTCCGCCCTCAGCCTTCGCGCGCCTGTCAGCCTCAGCTTTCCTGGCGGCGTCCGAGACCTTGCTGTCAGTCTTCAGGGCAGCTGCGGCCTTCTCCCTGGCCTTTGCCTCGGCGTCAGCCTTGGCTTTGGCGGCCTTGGCCTCAGCATCCTTCGCTTTCTTCTCGGCATCAGCCTTGGCTTTAGCGGCCTTTGCCTCAGCTTCCTTCCTAGCGGCCTCTGCCTTCTGATCATCAGCGGAAGCGCTCTTCTTCTCGGCGCCCTCATTGGGCTTTCTGAGAGGTGCTACTGAGGATGCGCCGGGGAGCTTCTCGCCGTTGGCTCCGGTAAGAGGAATAGGCTGCTCTTTCTTCTGCTCAGGAGCGGCAGGCTTCTCAGGAACAGCAGGCTTATCGGCAGCTGGTGCCGCGGGCTTGGGAGCCTCTGCTGCAGGTGCCGGGCTCTGGGACTGTGCGGGTGTCTCTGCCTCAGGTGCAGGCTGGGAAGGCTGCTGAGCAGGAGTCTCTGCTGCAGGTGCCGCAGGAGCAGCGGGAGCAGGAGTCTCAGCTGCAGGCTTGGGAGCCTCTGCCGCAGGTGCAGCAGGCTTCTCCGGAACGGGAGCAGGTGCGGCGGGAGCTGCCGGCTGGGGATTTGCCGAAGGCCCGGAAATCTTTGCCTGGGGCACTACTACAGGCTCGGGAGCCGGAGCCTTCTTCTCACCGCCGGAGGTGAGGAGAGGAATAAGAATGGCGATCATGGCAATGGCAAGCAGCGCTGTTGCGCAGATCAGGATAATCTTGGTCTTGTCTCTGCGCCTTTCGAGTCTTGAGCTGTCACCGGGCTTCCGGTTAAGCGGAGAATCGGCTCCGGGAACGATGCCCTCTCCGAAGGCATCGGATTTTCCGTTTAAGTTGTCTGACATAACGTTACCTACCATTTTGACGATTTCACCGGGCAGAGGACCGCACTTGGACACAATGTCTGCAATGACTTTCGGATCCGGCTTGTCCTTGCCGTTGCCGGATCTGCTTAAATAATTCTCAGCAAGATACTTTTTCTCGTCCTGTTTGAGCGCCTCGATCTCCATGACGCTTACTGCGGCGCGGCTCTTCTCGTCAAAGAGCTGCTGCGCAGGCGCGGAGCCGGTCAGCATTATGGAAATGCTGCAGATATCCTTGTAGGCGGCGAAGAACTCAAAGAGCTCGGAGGCAAAAACCTGCCCCAGATAGTCGGCAGAGTCTATGACAATGAAAAACTTCTTGCCGGAGAAATCCAGGTACTGGCAGGTGCTGGTAAGGCGGTCCTGCGGATCGAAGATTGCGGGAGGAAACAGCCCCTTCACCACCATTTCCCTTGCTCTCGCCGGATCATCGCCTGGATGGCACTCGCAGTAGACTGTCTGTATGCCCTGTGCCTGGAGATCGCCGATGACCATCTCGGAAATCACGGTACGCCCGCTTCCGTGCTCACCGGAAAGGTAGATCATTGAACTGGCTGTTCTGACTTTCTCGTCAATTTTATTTGCCAGCAGTCGCTGGCTGGCTATAATCAGCATTTTTTCCTCAGATCTTCAATCGCACGGCTGATAAGCTCAGCCGGAATGTCATCAAGAACACCGGCATGGCCGATTCCGTCAGGGATTACATAGCGGATCCTGCCGTTGCGGACTTTCTTGTCGTGAATCATGTTCTCATAGAAAACGTCATAGCTCATGTCGGCCGGAACCTCAGTGGGAAGCGACGCGCGCTCAAGGAGCGCCGTAATCCTGCCGAAGTCCTCCTCGCTCATCCTGCCGAGGTACACGGCGACCCTGGCGGCGCAGGCCGTGCCGGCGGCAACACCCTCACCGTGAAGCCACACGCCGTAGCCCTCGTGGCACTCGATGGCATGACCGAAGGTGTGGCCAAGGTTGAGAAGGGCTCTTACACCGCTCTCGCGCTCATCCTCATGGACAACCTCTGCCTTTATTGAGCAGCAGGTCCTGATGGTCCTTACGAGGCTCTCCTCGTCGAGGGCCATGATTCTGTCCATGTTCTCCTCAAGATAGCTGAAAAACTCGCCATCCCACATGATTCCGTACTTTATGACCTCGGCTAGTCCCGCGGAGAGCTGCCTTCTGTCGAGGGTCTTAAGCGTATCCGTGTCTATAACAACGGCCTTCGGCTGATGGAAGGCGCCAATCATGTTCTTTCCGAGGGGATGGTTTACGCCGGTCTTGCCGCCCACCGATGAGTCAACGTGGGCAAGGAGCGTTGTGGCGCACTGAATGAAGTCAACTCCCCTCTGGTAGCAGGCAGCGGCAAAGCCGGTCATGTCACCGACAACCCCGCCGCCAAGCGCTATAAGCGTTACATCGCGCCCGGCGTCACTACGGAGAAGCTCTGTGATGATGCTCTCGATCCCGTCAAGGTTCTTGTACTGCTCGCCGTCCTTCAGAATAACGGAGTGAACGTTGTAGCCCTTGAGAGTTTCCTCAAGGCGTTTGAGATAAAGAGGAGCGACGGTATCGTTAGAGACAATCATCACGTCCCTGCCTCTTATATAGGGAGAGAAACAGTCCTGGTCGGACATGATTCCGCTCCCGATGAAGATCGGATAGGATCTGCTCCCGAGATCTACTTTAAGTTGTTCCATCAGACTCTCCGAAATTCCTTCGCGATGAAGGCCGCTATCTCCCTGGGAGAATGACCGTCAGTCAGTATCCTGCAGTCGGCGCACTCCTCATAGAGGGGCTTGCGCTTCTCATAAATTGAGCCCAGAACCTCAGCCCTGTCCTGCCCCCTGAGAAGGGGCCGGTTGTCGCTCTTTGAGGTTCTCTGGGCCTGCTCCCCGACCGAGGTCTCAAGGAAGACCACGAAGCAGTCGCGCTTGAGGAGCTTTCTGGTATTGGCTGAGAGTACTGCCCCGCCGCCTGTTGCCAGGACAATTCCTTCTCCGGAGATGAGATCCCTAATGGTGCTCTCCTCCCTTGCGCGGAAGCCCTTCTCTCCCTCAGCCTCAAAAATATACGGAATAGACGCGCCGGCGTTCTTCTCGATCTGCTCATCCGAGTCAAGGAACTGCTTGCCCAGAATCGAGGCTAGTATCCTGCCGACTGTGCTCTTGCCGGCCCCCATGGGCCCGATCAGGACAATAACGCTGTTTTCACGCATAAAACACTCCGATTTATTTGAGCATTATAAGCTAAACGAGCGCTGAATCACAAAAAATAAGAAAGGAATGAAGAGGTGTCTGAAATAAGGAAAATGCTGATGGGAAGAAATGAAAAAAGGGGGCCGAAGCCCCCCTATGTAAAACCACGCCGGTAAATTATCAGCGCTTAATCTCAACAATCTTCGGAGTTACGAAGATCAGGAGTTCCTGGCGGCGGCTGTCGTCGCGGGTGTACTTGAAGAGACGTCCGAGATAAGGAATATCGCCGAGGATAGGCACCTTGCTGACGGACTTGGTGATCTGCTGCTGGTAAATGCCGCCGAGTACGATGGTCTCGCCGTTTCCGACCAGAACCTGGGTCTCAACTCTCTTGGTGTTGATTTCCTGGGCAGTGCCGGTACCGGTTGCAACGGTATCACCCGGGGTGTCCTGAGTTACCTTCAGGTCGAGGATGATGGAGTTGTCCGGAGTGATCTGAGGAGTAACCTCGAGTCCGAGAACTGCTTCCTTCCAGTCAACTGAGGTTGCGCCGGAGGAGGTGCTTACGTTGGTCGGAATCTCGGTACCCTGCTGGATCTTGGCTGCCTTCTGGTTGGAGGTAGTTACGCGCGGTGAGGAGATGATCTCGCCCTTGGACTCGGTCTCGAGTGCGGAGAGGTACATGTCAAGCAGGTCATCGCCGAACCACTTGCCGATCTCGATGCCGATACCCTGAGTTGCGATAGGCAGTGCGGTGTTCACATGAGCAGAATAGTGTCCGGTGCTTGCGAAGTTGCCGTACGGATCCTTACCATCGCCTTTGCCGTCGGCTGGGAGTGTGTTCGAAGTCGGGGAGAAGCCCTGACTCGCGCTTGCGCCGCTGGTGCGGGAATAGGACCAGTTGATTCCGAGCTCGTCGGTAGAGGCGTTGTTGATGGAGACGATTCTTGCCTCAATCTGAACCTGCTTGACAGGAACATCGAGACGCTCGACGAGGTCGATTATGCGGTCAACGTTGTCAGGAAGGTCCTTGACGATGAGGGTGTTGGTTCTTGCATCAACTGCTACAGAGCCGCGCGGCGAGAGGATGGACTGGTTTGCAGCCTCATTGTTCGGGCCGTCGTTGGTGGTAGCAACACGGTGGGAAAGTCCGCCGATAAGGGTAGCAAGGTCAGAGGCCTTTGCGTAGTTGACCTGGATGAACTCTGTGGTCAGCGGAGCAAGCTCCTCAACCTTCTTCTTGCCCTCAAGCTTGGTCTTCTCAAGGTTTGCAAGCTCCTCAGCCTTGGCGACGAGGAGGATGTTTCCCTCAAGGCGCTTGTCGAGACCCTTTACGCGGAGAACGGTCTCAAGGGCCTGCTCCCAGGGCACATTGTCAAGGCGGAGGGTGATGTTTCCGGTTACAGAGTCGGTGGTAACAAGGTTAAAGTTGTTGAAGTCAGCCAGGATCTGCAGTACGGAGCGGATGGAAATCTCCTGGAAGTTGAGGGAGATAGGCTTTCCGGTGTACTTGGGCAGCTCTTCCTGCTTAACAACCTGCTTGTTGACGCTGATGACAACCTGGCGGCCGTTCTGGGTGTACTTGTAGTCAACCTTGCCGTCATAGGTGATGTCAACGATTGCGTTGCCGCCCTCACGGGTTACTCTTACCTTCTTAAGCGGAGTGCCGAAGTCGGAGAGATCCATGCTGGTGAGCTGGTTAGCCTGGACATCAGTCGAGTGGAAAGTCGCGATGAGGTGGTTCCCGCGCGGATGAACGTCAACTGCTGCGGAGTTGTTTTCGAGGGAGACTGCTACAACGCCGCCCTCTGAGCCGTGCTTCTGGAAGTCAACCTTGGTAACGGTATTGATAGAGGATGATGCGCCGGCTGCAGAAGGAAGAACGCTGGGTGCAGCATTCATCTTGGCAGCGGTAACCTTGCCGCTCTCGCCTACCATAACCTTGAGGGTGTTGCCCTGCTGGGAAATCTGGTAAGGCTTGAGCTCCTCGAGGCCGACGTTGATGAGGAGGTTGTCGCCGAGGTTTGCGACGTCAATCTTCTTCACGCCATGGCGCAGCACGTCAACAGTGTTGCGGGCAAGCCCTGACTCAGAGTCCGGGATCTCGAGAACGAGCTCGTCCGGGTGATATCTGAGCTTGTCGGTATAGTTGCCAACCTGACCGTCAAAGACAAAGTCAAGACTGATCTGGTTTGCGTAGCTGGTATTGATCTTAACGTTCTGAAGCTTTGCCGCCTCAGCCGGTACACAAGCACCAGCAAGTGTTGCAACAGCAACGATAAGACCTATTTTGGATTTGTGAAATTTCATAGTAATTCCTGCTTGCTAATTCCGCTTGTCTGCCACATTAAGTTCAATCTTAGTGCTCTTCTTCTTGTAACAGCCCGGCTTTTCCTGAACGTACTCGTCAAGTTGAATAGCCTCAGGTGTTATAGCAGTTACGCGTCCCATGTTGAGACCCATATAGCTGCCTACCTTGACCTTCTGGTTCTGGACTGAATGAGCGCCTACCTGGACAATGCCCCACAGCTGTCCGGCACCATCGCGGTATGTGCCCTTCATGATCAGATTGTCAAGAGAGTAATGCTCGAGCGAGTCCTTGACCGTCCTTGAAACAAGGGCGGTAATGTCATCGCATCCTTCCTCGTGGAAGCTCTGAGTAATCTGAGGAAGCTCCGCACGGGGCCTTACGAACGGCGAGCGATCAGATGCCGGAGTAAAGGACGCAGGCACATAGTCGTTCACTACAGGCAGCTCAGGAATCTGAGGATGAGGCCTGTTTCCGACCTCGACAACAAACTGCTGCAGGTCTTCCGTTCCGCCGCAAGCCGTAAGCAGAGCTGCGGATACGCATGATGCGACGAGAACTGACAGTTTACGCATCTTCATTCCGTTCATCTTGCACCCCCGGCCTTGTTATTGTTGGCTGGTTTCTTATTGTCGTCAACCGGCTGGTTGTAACGGTAAGTCTTTGCGACCATGTGCATTGCAAGCTGATCGCTGTCCTTGGGCAGAACACCGGTCTTGTCTGGCTGCGCTACGCCGCCTTTGCCGTTGGCGTGGGTCAGGTCAAACTTGGTGATTGCCACGATTCGCTTGATCTTACCAATTTCCTCGACAAATTTTCCGAGCTGGGCATACTCGCCGATAACCTTGATCTCCATAGGAAGAACAGTGTAGTCATCGAGCTTCTGCTCCTTGTCCCACTTGATTACCTCAATCTTCAGGCCATGATCCATAGCCCTGAAGCTGACATCATCAAGGAGGGTTGCAATGTCGTCGGTGTTAGGAAGCTGCTGGAGCTGCTTCTTGAGCTGGCTCTGAAGCTTTCTGTTCTGTGCGCGGTAGTCTTCCAGGCTGGCGGCTTCCATCGCCTTCTTCTCGTAGTCAGCCTTGAGGTTGAGTTCCTCCTGCTGCAGTCCGTCAAGCCGCTCATACTGTTCGGAGAATTCGAACACGTAGCCAAGGACGCAGACTATGACGACTATAATCACACAGACCACGAACTTCACGCTGCCAGGCAGGCTGCCCGGATCGCGGAAATTAAGCTCACTGAGATTCATTACCTGCGGCCTCCCTTCTTATTCTTCTTCTCAAGACTCTTCTGAGCCTCGACCATTGCGTTAGAAACAAAGGAAAGACCGAACTTGCTCAGGGTCATGGTTGACTTGGAGTCGTTCTCCTTGTCCTCGCTGATTGAGGAAATCTGAACGTTTCCGTAGCGGCCCTTGCTCTCGATATCAATGTTGCGGTACATCTCAGATACTCGGGCGAGAGTCTCGGTAAGACCTTCAACAGAAATCTTGATGCCGTCGAAATCGATCTTGTCAAGGTAGATGCCGTTGGCAACGAGGGTCGGGAAATCGCTGAAGATGTTGACCACAGTGCTGCGGCTCTGCTGCAGCTGCTCAATGAGCTTCATGCGGTTGATCATCTCGTCTCTTTCCTTCTTGAGCTTCTCAATCTCGTTGATCTTGTCCTGAAGGAGGCTGATCTGAGAGGTGAGGTAGCCGTTTCTCTCGTTCTGGTTGGAAATCTGAGCGTCAAGGAAAGTCCAGACGCCAACGTCAATGGCTGCGCCGACGCAGGCCATGATTCCGGCAATAACCCAGAAGCTCTTGGTCCTCTGCTTGGCCTCCTCAGCTCTCCAGTCAATCAGGTTGATGTTGGGAGAGTCGTTGTCGAAGCTTCTGAGTGCAAGTCCGAGGGCGGTCATGTACTTCGCGCCGTGCTGGACGTACTCGGTTCTCAGCTTCGGGTTGAGGTCGAACGGATCAGGAACGATGGTCTCAACCTTGAGGTTCTCAATGAATGCCTGCTGCAGACCGGGAATAAGGCAGGACCCGCCGGTCAGCACGAAAAGCTGGACCTTGCTCTGCTGAATCCTTACTGCCTGGCCGATCTGCTTGGTGATGGAGGCGAGGTACGGCTTGGTAACGTCCTCCTCAACCTCAGGAGGCAGACGGGACTGTGTCTTCGCTCTCTCAGCCTCTGCTGCAGGATAGCCGGTCTTGGCTGCTATTCTCTTGTCGTAAACAGCACCGGACAGTGTCGGAATTGACTTGGTAGAAGTAATTCTTCCATTCTCGAGGAAGACGATGTCGGTCTCTGAGGCACCGAAGTCAACGATTGCTGCGGTAGGCGGGAGATTTGCTCCTGACGGATCAGGGTTCAGCTTGGGAACCAGTGCCATTACAGCACGGGCAAGCGCGTAGTAGCCTACGTCGACAACCTTGACCTCGTAGCCGCACTGCGCCATGACCTCACTGCGGTCAAGAACGCTCTCTCCGCGGGCTGCAGTAACGAGAACATCATTCTGGTCCGAATCACTGTTATTGGGACCTAAAATACCGTAATCAAGAGCGATGCTAGTATTCTGGAACGGAATCAGCTGTTCAGACTGAGCCTGTACCTGATCACCAAGTTCCTTGTCGCTGTCGATGTCCCTAGGCAGAGTGATGGTTCTGGTAACCACATCAGTTCCGGAGACAGACGTTGCAACATACTTACCTCGCGATGCGATACTGCGGCTGAGCTGGGCCAGAGCCTGCTCAACTCTCTCCTTGTCCTGAATCTTCCCGTTGACTACCGCGCCTTTGGGGCACGCTACCTCAACGGCAGAATCAATCTGGAAAGAGCCTTTTCTGCCTGATATCGCAACAGCCTTGATGGTTTGGCTACCAAAATCGACGCCGATTAGCTGGTAGGTTTTACCCTGTTTTTTTCCAAACATAAGTGCATCCGTGCTGTTAGTGACTTAAAACTAAATTTCCCTGATTCTATACTATATTCATTTCCCGGGATGCGCCACAATCAGACGTCAATTTTTTCGTCCGAATATGATACAAGTAACAAATCCCGGAGAGCTTAACTGCCTATAGTAGGAAAACTAAGGCGGATTTTAGTACTTTTAATAACCATCTGCTTATATTCAGATCACGTAATTTGAAAAGTAACCGAAAATCATCAGGCCGGTGGGAAACAGAAGACGCTGTATAAGAGCAGTGGGAATACAGCTGCCACTGCCGTCCCGCAACAGCCTGAATAACAGTGAATGCTTCATCAATACGCAGCAATCTGCTGTATCAGCTAATGTATATCACCCACAGATTCTCGTCAGATGGAAAATTGCTCCCCGCCGCGCCGCCCTGCTCCCTGGGGAGCCTTTCCTTATTTATGCTAAAATCCGCGCTGTTCTCTGCAGTCAGGAGAATGCCTCCCCTCCGGGGATTTCCCTTATCCGTCTAATGGTTCAGACAATGCGTCTCTTTGAGTTCTTTTTTCTCTGTCTTTCCTTTATTATGCGCTGGCTCGTCAGGCTCTCCTGGGTTATTGCCCTTGCCGGCATCGTATTCTCGACCATAGTAGTCATCTATTACCAGCAGGTCGAGGACGAGCTTCCCAATGTGGAGAAGCTCAAAGAAGTGAGGTATGAGACCCCGCTGCAGATCTACTCATCTGACGGCAAGCTCATCGGGGTGTTCGGGCAGATCAAGAGAGAGCCGGCCTCCATCGACGAAATCCCGGATCTCCTGCAGAAGGCCTTTATCTCGATTGAGGATGAGCGCTTTTACGAGCACAGCGGCTTCGATCTCAAGAGCATAGCGAGAGCCGCCATGGCCATCGCCCACTCCGGAAGGATAAGCCAGGGCGCCAGCACCATCACCCAGCAGGTCGCGAGGAACTTCTTCCTTTCCAATGAGAAAACCGTCGAGCGAAAGATTAAGGAAATCTTCATTGCCATACATATAGAGAAGGTCCTGACCAAGAAGCAGATCCTTGAGCTTTACCTCAACAAGGTCTGGCTGGGGCACCAGGCGTACGGAGTAAAGGCCGCCGCCCACCTCTACTTCAACAAGGAGCTCAGGGACCTCACGCTCGGCGAGATGGCCATCCTTGCCGGCATGCCGAAAGGCCCCTCGGACTACAACCCCATTTCACATCCGGACAAAAGCCGCCAGAGAAGGGATGTTGTCCTTGACAAGATGTTCGAGCTCGGGCACATCACCCATGAGCAGTACATCGCCGCAAGGGACGAGCCGATCACGGCAAGCTTCAACGGACCCAAAATCGAGTTCAGCGCCGGATACGCGAGCGAGATGGCAAGGCTCTTCGCCCTCGAGCAGTTCGGCGAGGAGGAGGCCTACAACCGCGGGCTCAGGATCTACACCACCATCGACAGCAAGGTGCAGGCCGCTGCCGACATGGCGGTCTTCAACGGCGTCATGGCCTACGACAGGCGCCATGGCTACCGTAAGGACGACGTCGTAAGGCTCTGGGGCAAAAAGGAAACGCCATGGGACGAGAGCAGGATCGCCGCACATCTTTCGAAGATGAAGACCTACAGCCTCCTCTCCCCCGCCGCAGTTCTTAAAGTAAGCGGAAAGGAAGCCTCCATTATGCTGAAGGACGGCTCAAAGGCAGCGCTTGGCTGGGACGGCATCAAATGGGCAAGGTCCTATATAAGCTACAACAGGCAGGGCGTTGCGCCTGACAGCGCGGGCAAGGTGCTCTCGGCCGGAGACATCATCTGGGTCTATGAGAAGACCGAGGTGCCTGAGGGGAAGGCCGGAAAGAAGGAAGAGCCCAGGAAGGTGCTGATGCTGGCGCAGCTTCCGAAGATCAACTCCGCCCTCATCTCGCTCCGCCCTGATGACGGTCAGATAGTCGCGGTGGTAGGCGGCTACAGCTACGACGCCTCGAAGTTCAACCGCGCGACTCAGGCCCACAGGCAGCCGGGCTCCAACTTCAAGCCCTTCATCTACTCTTCCGCCCTGCGCCACGGCTTCACCCTCGCAACCATCGTGAACGACAGCCCGCTCTCGTTGCCCGCAGGCGGCGGCAAGATCTGGTCGCCCAAGAACTCCCCGAACACCTACGCGGGACCTATCCCCCTGCGCGAGGCGCTGGCGCTTTCCAAGAACGTGGTGTCAGTCCGACTGCTGCTCTCTGTGGGACTCAGCAAGGTCGCGGAGCATGTCGAGAGGTTCGGCTTCAAGGTTACTGATCTCTACAGGCATCCGACACTTGCCCTGGGCGCCATCGACATTACCCCGATTGAGCTCCTCCGCGGCTACTCCGCGATGGCAAACGGCGGCTTCCTCATCAACCCTTACCTTGTCGAGAGAATTGAGGACGAGGAAGGCAACATCCTCTATCAGGCAGAGCCTGAGGTCGCCTGCAGAAGCTGCACTGACGCGCAGGGGACCGAGGACGACAAGCGCGAGAGGGATCCGAGGCTCGACGCCCTTTACCAGCTCCCTGACGGCCTCGATGACAACGAGCCCCTCCCCGGCGAGATCCCCGATGCGAAAAAGAAGCCGGCAGAGCAGCTGCCTCCGCCTGAGACCTACGCCGGCTCAAAGCGCGCCAAGCAGATCATCAGCCATGCCAATGCCTTCCTGACCGCGCAGGCCATGCACTCCGTAATCTACGGTGCGGCCGAGCGCGGCCTCCCGGGCTTCCACGGCACCGGCTGGAGGGCCAAGAGGGACATGCCGAAGCGAAACGATCTCTACGGCAAGACCGGAACCACCAATGACTCCAGGGACTGCTGGTTCAGCGGCTTCAACTCCAAGATCGCGACTTCCGTGTACATCGGCTTTGACGACCATACCCCGCTCGGCCACTCCTGGGCAGGATATGAGGCCGGCGCCCAGTCAGCGCAGCCTATCTGGAATGAGTTCATGGCAGCTGTCCTGGAGGGAACTCCGGACAGTCCCATTCCGGCCCCCTCAAACGTAAGCCTGCAGAAGGTTGATCAGAACGGCAAGCTCTCAGATGCCGGAGGCAGGACTGAGTATATTGAGGACGATACCGGCGAGATCTACACTCCTCTCGACAATGAGACTGAGGAGGACTCCTTCTTCGACAGCTTCAGCACTGACGACACCGGCTCTGAGTTCGACATTCCGGACGGCTCGCAGCAACCTGACGACACTGCGCCCGGGAGCACAGGCAGCTCAGAGAGAAGGGATACCGCGCCCAGCACTGACGATATCTTCTAAACCAATGTGCCGCCGGCACTCTCCGGCGGACATCTTCCGAAAGTCAGCCTCGCGGCTGCTTTTTTTATTCGTGTGCAGGGACAGCAGAGGACATTGATTTCCATGACTCTGGCGGAATTTCACCGTTACGCACTGTACAGTCAGGCGCCAGAGGAGCTTATTCAGGAAATCAGCAGAGTTAAAAACAGGAATGCTCACAGCTTACAGCAGAAAAACGGCCGGTATCTGCCGCTCCTCCCTGATGAATATAATAAGGAAGGAAAGCAGTTATTCCTGCTCTCCAGTTTTGTAAATAGAAGAACAGGTCCGTCGACAGGCCAGCTGTTCCGTGATTTGAGGCAAAAGAAAAGCCGCCCGGACCAGAAAAAGATCCGTGCGGCTTACTGTGATGAGAAACGTACTTCCTATCTGAAATGCCCGACGCTGCCGTAGAGCTTTTTTGCCTTTCCGCCGGACCTGAGCTTTGCGAGCTCCTGTCCGGTCTTGTCCCTTGCGTTAGTGCAGGCGTCAAGAACAATCCTTACCTGCTCGCGTATGAGAAAGAAGCAGTTCCTGACTCTGGGCTGCAGCTCTGGAGTTATCGGATGGCTCCGGATGAACTCATCCGAAACCTTCCTGAACTCAGCAGAAAGCCGGAGAACCTGCTCAAGCCCTTCCTCGGAAGTGTCCAGCAGGCTTTTCTGGATTGCTGCAGAAAGGTCAGTCAGCTTCCTCTCGGTCTCTGTCAGATCCTCAGCTTCAGTCATAGGCGCTACTGAGCTCCCTGAGGAGGGTTCTGGTTTTTGGCCCGATCCCTCGCGTCCTGCATCTCGTAGGCCTTCTCCCTCTCTGAAGGAGGGATCTTGTCCCAGGCGTTCTTGACCATGACGACGTAGCCGGTGAGCTCGTCAAGAGGCTTTACGTCGAGCTTGGCGCTTGCCCGGATCAGCCTGTCGTTCCAGACGGCGTACATGTTGATGAGATTCTCGCCGATCTTGCGCTGGGTCTCGTTGTTGGGATCATACTGGACGCCGGCACGCAGAGCGCCGACAATGCGGATTGCGCGGTCGATCTCAGATGCCTTTCTCTCAATGTCCTTCTTCTCTATCGCAAAGCGGGCCTTGGCGATAGAGGAGAGCAGGCCCTCGTAGAGCAGCTGAATGACACGGTACGGATCCGCTACCGCGAGATCCGCATCGATGCTGGTTTTCTTATAAGCCTTCAGATTTCTTCCGTACATCTCTTTCCCCGCTAGATCATTTCCGGCTTATTGTAACCCAAAACTATCAGTCACTGCTTCTCTGGAGCGACTTGAAGATGCTGGTGAGGGAGCTGGAGTAGCCGTTCCAGGTCGAGACCAGGTTGTCGAGCTTAGAGAAGCGCGCGGTAAGCGTACTCTCATAGGCCGATACCCTGGAGTCATACTGCTCAAGCCTCTTCTCATAGCTGTCAAGCTGGGACTGAGAGCTGTTCTGATAGGTGTCAAGGATGCCGCCCGTCCTGGTGTAGGTCTTGAGCGAGGCGTTCATCTGGTTGCCGAGCTCCTTGAAGGCGTTCGTAACTCCGGTGTAGTCTTCCTTGAGCGCCTTCTGGAACTTTGAGGAGTCCAGAGAGAACGTTCCGTCCTTCGCCATGGTAACGCCGTACTCGAGGAGCTTCGGCAGGTTGTCTGACTTCAGGATTACGTTCTTGAGCGCAATCGGCATGTTCTGGGTAATTGAGCTTCCGGCCAGATCGCCTCCGTCGTAGTTGCTGACGCCGTTGGTGTAGGTGTCGCGCTTACCGAGCTTCTCGCAGCTTGCCGACAGCTCATTGAGGCCGGAGAACATGGCGCTTACGGTTGAGGTAACTGAGCTATAGTCCCTGGTGATCTCGGAATGGACGGTCGCGTGGGTGCCGTCGTCATTCTTCGCTGACTCCTCGTAGGCAGTTATCGTAACTCCTGATACCTGCTTGTCGAAGGTATTGGTGTCGCTAGAAATCTCCGTGCCGTTCACGTTGATCTTTGCATCCTGGGCATGCTGCTTGATAGACTCTGAGGAGCCCTTGGACTCATCCATGCCGAGAATCGCGATGTCACCGGTAATCGAGACCTCGTTCGAGGCTCCGGTGCTGTCGGACTGAATGCTGAGGTTGTAGGCTCCGTCATTGCCCTGGACATAGTTCGCTGAGATGCCGAAGTTGCCTGAGGCGTCATTGATGGCCTTTCTCACGTCGTCAACCGAGGAGCCTGCCTTGACGCTGACCGTAAAAGTCTTGGCGTCATCGCCTGTTCCCTTGGTGAAGGTGAGCGTGCTGTCCTTCCCGGTTACGAGCTTTCCGTCATCGCCGGCCTTGTAGGCCGAGCTGTCTGAGGTTACCTTTGAGGAGAACTCAGTGCTCTTCGCGGTCTGGAGGACGGAAATGTCATACCTTGCGGCGCTTGCCCCACTTTTCGCGGAGATGCCGTAGGGGTAGGACTTGAGCTCATTGCCCTCGGAGTCAGTCGTCTCCCTGGAGACCGACACGGGAGTGTAGGAGTCATCCTTAAGGAGCTTAGAGACCTTGTCCGAGAAGGTCGAGACGTTTGACTTTAGCGTGGAGATGCCCGAAATCTGCACCTCCATCAGCTTTTTCTGCGTCGTTACCGATGTCTCAAGAGTGCTCTTGTAGTTGCTCACCATCGCGTCAATGACGGACTTCAAATCCATTCCGGACTGCGTGCCAAGCGTGCTGATCGTGCTGCTCATGACTCACCTCACACTTTTCTGTCCACGAGGAGTCCCTTTATCATGCTGCCGGCCTCCTCTTCGGCACCGCCTTCCTTCAGAATCTCATCGATGCGCTTCTTCATCTCGATGAACTCCTCATTCGGGATCTGCCTGATTACATCGCCGGTCGACCTTTCGGTAACCGTGATGACATTGACGCCGGAGTCCTTGTCAATCGCGAAGTCAAGGCTCACGTCCTTGAGCTGGCTGAACTTCGTCAGCTCCTCATTGAGGGCCTCGGTCTCCTTCTTTTCCTCTTCGGCATCCTCCGGACGGCCGTTCTTCTGGGCAGCTTCCGTCTTGTCGCTTCCGTCTGCCTTTGAATAGATCCTGTCGTCCTTGCCTACCGAGTCGATTCCTCTCGGGACCCTGTTCTGACTCCTGTCTGTCTGCGCCGCCCTCTGCTGCAGTTCCGTATCGTTCTGGATCCGTCTGCCGTCCGGATCCTTTGCGGAATGCGGCTTGTTCATGGCGGCGGAGCTCACCCCGCCTAGTCCTGCCATGCGCGATACATTCATTTTCGAACTCCTTCTGCCATACTCCCGGTGTCTCCAGGATATGCCAGGGCTGTACAATTCTCCCAATTCTGACGACTCATCGGCAATATCGGCGGGATCTTTAATTTAAATTTTCCTAAAAAGGCTCCGCTTTGTGATCGGAGTCTCAATTCAGAACAGAACTTCGGAGGAATCTGCGGCCGGAGCTGAATTGAAGGATGGAATGGCGGCCGCAGCCGGAGCAGGTGAATCATGAGGCTCAGACTTGGCGTGGCTGAAGACAAAGTCCTCAAAGAGCTCGGCTGAGAGGGGGTGCGAGAAATAGAATCCCTGCAGGCACTCCAGCGGAAGCCCGGAGAACTTCCTGAGATCGTCGATGTTCTCGACTCCCTCCACAGTGATCCTCTTTGAGCAGGACTGGGCGTAGGACATCAGGATCTTAAGGAGCTGAGGAGCATCCTCGCGGTTCCTGAGCCTTGAGATGATCGAGCGGTCGACCGTCACCTTGTCAAAGAGGTAGCCGGTTGACGTTCCGAGGAAGGAGACGCTTGATCCGAAATTGTCGAGGCAGACCCTGATGCCGAGCTCCCTTGCTGCGCGTACCGCCCTGGTGAACTTCTCGGGCTGCGACATGAACTCCTTCTCAGAGATCTCGATTATCAGCTTGCTCTCCGGGTACTTCTTCTCGGCGAGGAAATCCCTGAGGCGCCTTGCGAAGTCATCCCTGAGGAAAAGCTCCGCCGAGACATTGACCGAGAGCTCAATGAAGCGTCCGAGGGACGCTGCTAGCTCTATGCTCCTCTCTACAGAGTTCTTAAGCACAAAGACGTCAAATGAGGAGATAAGGTGGAGCATGCGCGCCTCATCCAGGAAATCCCTCGGGTAAAGCTCTCCAAGCTCAGGGTTCTTCCATCTGATGAGCGCCTCGCAGCCCAGGACACTGCCGTCGCCTGAGGCGGAAAGCCTAGGCTGGTAGACAACTGAAATCTCTCCGTTTTTGAGCGCGGAGCAGAGGCGCGAGGCGATCTTCCTTGATCTCTCCTGCGCGATGGACATGTCGTTGGAGTATCTCAGCGTCTTGCCGAACCCCATCCGCTTTGCCCTTCTCATGGCAAGCTCAGCTGTCGCAAGGAGCGCCTGCACCGTCCCCGCGTCATCGGGGTAGACGCTGAGCCCTGTAGAGGCTGTCAGGTGCACCGACATGTCATCAGCGGTAAAGGGCTCCGCGAATACCGAGCTGATCCTCGCCTGCATGTCGCCGTTGTTCCACTGATTTCTCTCCATGGGCAGGAATATGCAGAACACATCACCGCCGACACGGCCGACATCAGCGCCCAGGGAATGGCATGCCCTGCCCAGCCTGAAGGAGACCAGCCTGATGAACTCGTCGCAGGTCCTGCTGCCGGCGCAGTCATTGATGGAGCGGAAGGAGTCGACGCCGACCAGCGCGACTGCGAGGCAGCTGTCGCCGGTGATTCCGGTAATCATGTTCTGCATGCGTCCGACTATGCAGCTTCGGTTGGGAAGCCCGGTAAGCGGGTCGATATTGCTGATCTGCTCGAACTTGAGCTGCCTGAGCTTGCTGTCCGTGATATTGCGGGCTACGCCTCCGCAGCCATTGAAGAGCCCGTTGAGGGAGTGCCAGGGGAACTTCACGGTATGGAACCAGCAGTCGCCCTTCTCGTTCTCCTCATAGACGTACTCCGCGTCCGTCTTGACCACGAACTCGTCATCGCGCTTATAGCCCTCGGCGAGGACCCTGGGGGAGAGCTCAAGATCAGTCTTCCCCAGAAGCTCCTCTTTTTTCTTGCCGTAGACCTCGGAATACGCTTTGTTGATGATGAAAAGCCTGAGCTTGTCGTCCTTGACCCACATCAGATCCCGGGAGTGGTCTATAAGCATTCTGTACGCGCTCAGATACGCCTTCTGCCTCAGCAGGACGACCAGCGAGGCAAACAGCGCAGCAAAAAGCAGTACAGCAACAACAACCGCTACAGACATACAGAATCCATCCAATGCTGGGATGAGTCAAAAACCCGGATACCGGGCGGGAATGGAGGCATAGATCGATATGGACAGTGCGGATTTGCCGCAGTACCTGAGAAAGCAGCCATGGAAAGGCTCTGCATTCAGACAATCGCCCCCGCTCAGAAAACTGCCTTCATTATATATACCAAAATGAATGACGGACACAGAGAGAGGCAATTTAATAGAACAATATCACAGTTTGCCGCGGCGGCAGTCCGACCAGCGGCCTAATGAGAGCTGAGCCCAATGCAGAAATGAAAAAGGCCCGGACAAAGTCCGGGCCCTCTCAGATCTTCCGGCAGGCAAAGCCTGCCTCAAGGCGTCATTACATCATGCCGCCCATTCCGCCCATGCCGGCGCCGGCTGCAGGAGCAGGAGCATCCTTCTTGGGCTTCTCGGTGATCATGCACTCAGTGGTGATCATGAGGCCGGCAACAGAGCCAGCGAACTGCAGAGCGGAGCGGGTAACCTTGGTAGGATCGATGATGCCCATCTCAACCATGTCGCCGTACTCGCCGGTAGCAGCGTTGTAGCCGTAGTTGCCCTGGCCGTTCTTGACGTTGTTGGCAACAACTGAAGGCTCATCGCCTGAGTTGTAGGCGATCTGACGGAGCGGAGCCTCCATTGCGCGCAGAGCTGCGCGGATGCCGACGTTCTGCTCCTCGTTGTCGCCCTTGATGTCCTTGATGGCAGCGGCAGCGCGTACGAGAGCTACGCCGCCTCCTGCTACGACGCCTTCCTCAACGGCGGCGCGGGTAGCGTGGAGAGCATCCTCAACGCGGGCCTTCTTCTCCTTCATCTCAACCTCGGTAGCGGCGCCGACCTTGACGACAGCAACACCTCCGGCGAGCTTGGCAACGCGCTCCTGGAGCTTCTCCTTGTCGTAATCGGAGGTGGAGTCCTCAATCTGCTTCCTGATCTGGGCAACACGGTCCTTGATGGCTTCCTTGTCGCCTGCTCCGTCGATGACGGTGGTGTCATCCTTGGAGATTACGATGCGCTTTGCGCGGCCGAGATCAGCAAGGGTAGCCTTGTCGAGCTTCATGCCGAGCTCCTCGGAAACTACGGTGCCGCCGGTAAGGATAGCGATATCCTGGAGCATTGCCTTGCGGCGATCGCCGAAGCCAGGAGCCTTGACGGCAGCAACCTTTACGATGCCGCGCATGTTGTTGACTACGAGGGTGGCAAGAGCGTCACCGTCAACGTCCTCAGCAACGATTACGAGCGGCTTGCCCTGCTTTGCAACGCTCTCGAGGAGGGAGAGGATGTCGCGGATGTTGGAGATCTTCTTGTCATAGAGCAGGACGAACGGATCATCGAACTCTACGGTGCCGGTCTCTCCCTTGTTGATGAAGTAAGGGGAGAGGTAGCCGCGGTCAAACTGCATGCCCTCAACCAGCTTCAGATCATCCTGAAGCCCGTTTCCGTCCTCGACGGTGATGACGCCGTCACGGCCGACCTTCTCCATTGCGTCAGCAATAAGGTTGCCTACAGTAGCGTCAGAGTTTGCGGAAATGGTGCCGACCTGGGCAATGGCCTTCTTGTCAGCGCAGGGAGTTGACATCTTCTTCAGCTCCTCGACAGCAGCGCTGACAGCCTTGTCGATGCCGCGCTTGATATCCATCGGGTTCATGCCGGCAGCTACTGACTTCAGGCCTTCCTGAACGATAGCCTGGGCAAGAACGGTGGCGGTGGTGGTGCCGTCGCCTGCTGCGTCATTGGCCTTGGAAGCTACTTCCTTGACCATCTGGGCGCCCATGTTCTGGAACTTGTCCTCGAGCTCGATCTCCTTAGCTACGGATACGCCATCCTTGGTGATGGTCGGCGCGCCATAGGACTTGTCAAGGACTACGTTGCGGCCCTTGGGTCCAAGAGTTACCTTGACTGCGTCAGCAAGAACGTTGACACCCTCAAGCATCTTGACACGGGCATCATTTCCGAAAAATACTTCCTTTGCACTCATCTTAATTAAACCTCAATCAATCAGTCTTCAACCACTGCAAGAATGTCGTTCTCGGAAAGAATGAGAACATCTTCACCGTCGAGCTTCTCCTTCTTCATGGTGTAGCCCTCGTTGAATACAACGGTGTCGCCTTCCTTGACTGCTACCGGTACTACCTTGCCGTCATCAAGAGTGCGGCCTGGTCCTACTGCGACAACGGTTCCGCGGGTTGACTTCTTGACTGCGCTGCCGGTAAGGATAATTCCGCCGTCGGA
Organism: uncultured Pseudomonadota bacterium; assembly: GCA_900317945.1. Lineage (GTDB taxonomy): Bacteria > Pseudomonadota > Gammaproteobacteria > Enterobacterales > Succinivibrionaceae > UBA2810. Next base: position 405 of record ONIT01000007.1, on the reverse strand, counting down.
CTTCTCCTCAGTCTCGACGCGCTTAACGATAACACGATCACCAAGTGGACGAATCTTCATTTTTATCTCCTAATAGACAAATCGCTGAGGCTGAACCTCATCTGCGCATGTATATGGGGCTGTCATGTTTCTTTTCAAGTAAAAAAATTTCAAAAACTTTTAAATATTTCCCGCACGACAGAAAAAATCATATAAAAAGCATCCTGACCCACTGCTGATTAGAAGCAGCGCCGCAAAAAAGAAGTAGCTCATTAAATTGAGCGTTCTGCCTAGGGCGAGATCATATATGACAGTAATTGACTTATCACATAATTTGACTTATATCAAAAATTATAAAAATAGTGTTATTTGACTGAATTTGAACATTTTTTGAACTGTTTGAAAAGTCCAATGGTGGAATCCTGC
>ONIT01000033.1 GCA_900317945.1 uncultured Pseudomonadota bacterium | reverse complement strand
CAATTGGGATTAGCCTACTCAAACTGGAAACGCCGTATGCGGATCCGCACGTACGGTGTTGTGAGAGGTGTGATGCTAAAACATCCGCCTACTCGATTACAGGATTCTGAGACAAAATCATCATCCTCATTTCCTGTAAAAAAGGGAACAGCGGCACCTGCCAGGTACAGCAGGCAGGTTTCCCCCGCGCCTGCGCATCCATATTTCAAAAGCTTTACACCGGATTCAGGCAGATTTTTCAGTGAATCTGCAATATATCCCGGTATGTTTATTTATGGTGGTGAGAGATGGCCAAGGCTGACTTTCTTCACGGATCAGTTTTTCACGGTCTGCTGAACTTCATGGTTCCGGTTCTGGGAGCGCTCCTGCTGCAGGCGGCCTACGGCGCGGCTGACGTCTTCGTCATCGGCATGTTCTGCGACGCGGCGAGCCTATCTGGCGTAGGGACGGGCAGCGTCGCCATGAACATCGTCATCTTCGGGCTGGTGAGCCTCGCCATGGGCTCCACTGTCGTCATCGGGCAGCATATCGGCGAGGGAGCGCACGGCAAGGCAGAGGAGGCTGCCGGCGCGACGATAGTGCTCTTTGCCATAATCTCTGTTATCGGCACAGTCCTTATCGAGATTTTCACGCCGGAGATCCTGCATCTCTTGCGCGTTCCTGCCGAGGCGTTTGAGAAGACCGAGATCTATTTCAGGATCTGCGTCGGCGGCACTGTGGTTATCACTGCCTACAACGTCATCTCCTGCATCATGAGGGGACTTGGCAACTCAAAGCTGCCGTTCCTCTTCGTTCTCATTGCCTGCATAGTAAACATCGTAGGCGACTTCATCCTCATTGGCGGCTTCGGCATGGACGTCGCCGGAGCTGCTATCGCGACGGTGTTCTCACAGCTTGTTTCTGTTGTCGTAAGCGTCATAGTGCTCAGGAAGGTCAAGTTCGGGATAGACTTCGCGAGCATCAGGCTGGGCTTCTATCCTGAGGAGATGAAAAAGATCCTCAAAATCGGCATTCCCCTGATGGTTGAGGAGCTTACTGTAGAGGTGTCGTTCCTCGTGATGAACGCCATCATCAACGCGATGGGGCTTATCGAGTCCGCTGGCTACGGCGTGGCGCAGAAGCTAATCGCATTTGTCATGCTCATCCCGAGCGCGCTGATGCAGTCGGTCTCGGCGTTCGTCGCGCAGAATTTCGGCGCCCAGAATTACGCGAGAATAAAGGAAGGCTACCGGAAGTCCATTTTTGCCGGCACGGTGTTCTGCACCGGAGTGTTCCTCATCTCCTATTTCGGAGGAGGGCTGATGTCCCGGGCCTTCACCTCGGATCCAGCGGTCATAAAGGCATCGCACCTCTATATCCAGGGCTTCTCGTTTGACTGCATCCTGACCTGCTACCTCTTCGCGAGCATCGGGCTCCTCAACGGGACCGGCCACACCTTCCCCGTGTTCATGCAAGGCGTTACTTCTGCCATCATCGTAAGAATTCCCTCAGCGCTGCTCCTCAGCTCCATCGCGGGAGCAACGCTCTTCCATGTCGGGCTCGCGGCTCCAATCACGACCGTTTACGGTATAGTGTTCTTCTGGGTAACGATCGTTATTATGAAGAGGAGGAAGACGGAGAAGGCGTTGCTCTGATCTGAAGGCTGCCTCGGGGCGGGGCAGTCTGGTCATGGCTGATGGCAGGATCTTGCTCATTATTTGTGCATTTTCTGTTCTGCTCATTTATTGTGCGATGATCTGCACTATGAGTCTCTGCAGTGTCTGCTCATTATTTGTGCGTTTTTTATCCTGCTCATTTATTGTGCAGACGATTTGTACCATGGCAGCGCCTCTGCAGAGTTTTATGGTTAATCTTACTCACCGGCTCTGCTTTCATGTTCTGTTCTGACAAGCAGTCAGGGCAGTCTCAGTCCTCAAAGAGCAGGTTGCCGAGCAGCTCATGAAATGACTTTCCGTTGATAAACGGCATCTCAAGCAGCTTCCTGAAGTTGTCGCTGCTGATCACCTCACTGAAATCCGGCTGTGAGACTATGACGTACCTTTCGCCAAGCCCCGTGACCATGTATTCCCGGCCAAGATACCAGAAGGTAGTTTCGACGGTGAGCGGCGGATCATCCGCGCGCTCCGGCCACTCGTCCCAGCGCTGCCACGCCTGATACTCCTCCATGGTCAGTCTGCTGAGGCGGTTTCCATTCGGGGCACGGCGCACCTGATTTCTTCTCATTCCGCTACGCTCTGCTATCTGTAAAAGGTCCCGGCCAACTTGTGGAAGACTTTTGCGTCTGAAATTCACATGGCGGGCAGGGCATTTCCATAAACGAAAAAAGGCGGCCTTTCGGCCGCCTTCCCTGCTTAAGACTCGAACTTAATATTAGTTGAGCTCAGCGAAGTACTTGATGGTGCGAACCATCTGAGAAGTGTAGGAGTTCTCGTTGTCGTACCAGGAAACAACCTGAACCTCGTTGCCAACAACGGAGGTCTGGGTAGCATCGAAGAGTGAGCCGTACTTCATGCCGATAACATCGGAAGAAACGATAGGATCCTCGTTGTAGCCATAGGAAGGATTGTCCTTGGTAACCTTCTTCATGTACTCGTTGATCTCAGCAGCGGTAACAGCCTTCTTAACGGTAGCGGTAAGGAAGGTTGAGGAGCCAGTGAATACAGGTACACGCTGAGCAGCGCCGATGAGCTTGCCATCGAGCTCAGGGAGAACCAGGCCGATAGCCTTGGCAGCACCGGAGGAGGTCGGGGTGATGTTGGCAGCGCCAGCACGGGACCTTCTCAGGTCACCCTTGCGCTGAGGGCCATCGAGGATCATCTGATCGCCGGTGTAAGCGTGGATGGTAACCATGATGCCGGACTCAATGCCAGCGAGCTCGTTAAGAGCCTTGGCCATAGGAGCGAGGCAGTTGGTGGTGCAGGAAGCTGCGGAAATAACCTTGTCTTCCTTGGTGAGGGTGTCCTGGTTAACGCCGAAGACGATGGTCTTCATCTTCTTTCCAGCAGGAGCGGAAACAACAACCTTCTTAGCGCCTGCATCGATGTGAGCGTATGCGAGAGGACGGCCGTTGGCATCATCCTTTACATAGAAGCCGGTGCACTCGAGAACTACGTCGATGTTGAGCTCGCCCCAAGGAAGGTTCTTGGCATCCTTCTCAGCGTAGATCTTGATCTCGTGTCCGTCAACGGTGATGGAATCCTCGCCGGAGGTAACGGTGTGCTTGTTCTCGCCGATGTGGCCGCAGTAGCCGCCCTGAGCAGTATCATACTTCAGGAGGTTAGCAAGCATAGCAGGCTTGGTCAGATCGTTGATAGCAACGACATCATAGCCCTCAGCACCGAACATCTGACGGAAAGCGAGACGACCGATACGGCCGAATTCATTAATCGCAACTCTTACAGTCATTTTTCACCTTATGTAACAATATCCAAGGTCCTTAGGGGACCTCCCTGAAACTTCTTTTATTATAAGGACGTTTTTTCGTGTTCACAAGACGCTGAGCATTCGGTTTTTAAAAATATTTGGACATTTTTCTGTAAATTTAAAGTGATTTGCGATATCCTATTAATCAGATATGATAGGTAGTAAATATTTATGCAGAATTTACATATCTGCCTCATTTTTGTTACTTATCTGCAGATATAATGTTCCTCTGCCTGAAAACAGTGCATGGATCATAACAGTGCCTGTCCGGGCATCGGGGCATCGCGGGGATTGAGGCATCTGCACGATAATTGCATATGCAGGATGATGTCCTTCATATAACAATAAAAAACTGGTCTCACCGCTGTTTCGGAGAACTCGCAAATGGTTGCCGTCCGTCGTACTCATCTGAAGTCTGGATTTGATCTCAAATCCTGGATAGAGTCTCTCAGTCTTCCTGACTATGAGAAGTCCGCTATCCTGCAGACTTTCGACTACTGCTCGAGACACCTCGACGAGAACACCGATGACGGCATCCGCCTCCGGAAGAGAGCTGCGGAGATGGTGGGGATCCTCCTTACCCTTCATCTCGATCTCCCGACGCTGCAGACCGCCATCATCTACCCTCACGTAGAGGAAGGGCACTTCACCATTGATCAGGCCCGCGACGAGTTCGGCCCCGAGATTGCGCAGCTCCTCTCAGGCACCAGGGACATGGAGGCCATCAAGTGCCTGCAGAACATCTCGAACAATGAGGTGCCGGAGCAGCAGGTCGACAAGGTCAGGCGCATGCTCATCTCCATGATTGAGGATGTCCGCTCGGTCTGCGTCAAGCTTGCCGAGAGGATCGCGGTACTCCGCGAGGTGAAGAGCGCCCCGGAGGAGACCAGAGTCCTCATCGCCAAGGAAATCAGCACGATTTACGCGCCGCTCGCGAACCGACTCGGCATCGGACAGCTCAAGTGGGAGCTTGAGGATCTCGCCTTCCGCTACCTGCATCCCGACATCTACAAGAAGATCGCGAAGCTCCTCGACGAGAAGAGGATTGACCGCGAGGCCTACATCAACAAGTTCGTCTCCGAGCTCAGGGCCGCTCTTGCCGAGAACGGGATCAAGGCCGATGTCTACGGGAGGCCCAAGCACATTTACAGCATCTGGCGCAAGATGCAGAAGAAGCACCTTGAGTTCACCCAGCTCTATGACGTCCGGGCAGTGCGCATCATCGTCGAGAAGATCAACGACTGCTACGCGGCCCTCGGCGTGGTCCACACCCACTGGCACCATATACCGAGCGAGTTCGACGACTATATCGCGAACCCGAAGCCGAACGGCTACAAGTCCATCCACACCGTCGTCATCGGCGACGAGGGCAAGACCGTCGAGATCCAGATCCGCACCCAGCAGATGCACCGTGACGCCGAGCTCGGCGTCGCGGCCCACTGGAAGTACAAGGAAGGCCGCACCGGGCAGTCGGACTCCGCCTATGAGGAGAGGATCGCCTGGCTCAGGAAGCTTCTTGCCTGGCAGGAGGATATGGTCGAGTCCGGCTCCCTCATCGACGAGTTCAGGAGCCAGGTGTTCGAGGACCGGGTCTATGTCTTCACCCCGAAGGGGGACGTCATCGATCTGCCGCAGGGCGCGACGCCCCTCGATCTCGCCTACTCCATCCACACCATGGTCGGGCACTGCTGCATCGGGGCCAAGGTCAACAACAAGATTGTCCCGTTCACCTACACGCTCCAGACCGGCGAGCAGGTCGAGATAATCACCCAGAAAGAGCCTAACCCCAGCCGCGACTGGCTCAACCCGGAGAACGGCTATATCAGGACCTCGCGCGCGAGGGCCAAGATCCAGTCCTGGTTCAAGAGGATTGACCGCGAGCACAACATTGCGGCCGGCCGCGAGATCCTCGCGCGCGAGCTTGACCGGCACGGGCTCGATCTCTCCAAGGAGAAGACCGAGGAGCTCCTTCAGGGGGCCTGCCCCAAGTACAACGTTGCCCAGATTGACGAGCTCCTTGCGAAGATCGGCGCTGGCGACGTCAAGATCAACCAGCTCATCAACTCCTTCGAGACTGCGCTCAAGAACTCGAGGAGCGGCGAGGAGGCTGACCGCGAGATCCTGGCGCGCTACGGCGCTGACGAGACCAGGCAGTCTGACGCCTCGGCAAAGACGCTCCCAGGGAAGGCTGGGCCCGGCTCCGAGATAAGCGTCCACGGCGTCGGCAACCTCCTCACGCATCTCGCGAAGTGCTGCCATCCGATCCCGGGCGATGACATCGTGGGCTTCATTACGGTCGGGCGCGGCATCTCAGTCCACCGGACCGACTGCCCGCAGTTCAAGGATCTCTCTAAGGGGCATCCGGAGCGCGTCGTCGAGGCGAGCTGGAACGGCAGCTACTCGAAGGGATACTCCCTTACCGTGATAATCGAGGCGAACGACAGGCCGGGGCTTCTCCGCGACATCACGACCGTGCTCGCGAACCAGAACGTGAATGTCCTCGGGGTCCGCTCGAAGTCCAACATAGCGAGGCACTCCGCTGTGATTGAGATTGACATGGAGGTGTACAACGTTGGCGATCTCTCCAGGGTCCTCACGAGGCTCAACCAGATTAACGACGTTGTGTCCGCCAAGAGGCTCTGACGCCCCTGATGCAGCCTTAAAGACTGAAAAAGAAACCCGGAAGCCCCTCTGGAGCTCCCGGGTTTCTGCGTGACTCAGCGTCCCCTGGATCAGCCCTGCAGCAGGGAAAGCGCGATCTGGCTGGCGTTGTTTGCCTGCGAGAGCACCGCGGCTGCCGCCTGCTGAATGACGTTCTGCGAGGTCATGTTGGCGGTCTCGGAGGCAAAGTCCACATCCTGTATGCGGCTCTTCGCGTCAGAGACGTTGGTGATGGTGTTGCTCTGGTTGCTGATGGTCGAGGTCAGGCGGTTCTGAACCGCGCCCCACTGCGCCCGCTGGGAGTCAACCCTGCGGATCATGACGTCAAGCACCTTGATTGCCGCCTCGGCGTTCTCGTGGGTCGAGAGGCTGAGCGCGAGCTTCTGGCTGGAGTCCTTGTCGAGAGCCGCGTCAGCGCCTCCCAGGGTGATCTTGTCGGAGGTTACCTTGGTGCCGGTGAGCCCGTCCTTGTCAACGTCGGCAAGGCTCTTCAGGACTGCGGTCTGCGTGCCGTCCTTGAGGGCGGCGGACTTCCCGAAGGCGATCTGGTGCTTGCTCGCGACATCGGTCTGGCCGACCGCGTAGTTGATGAGGCCGCCGAAGGTGAGATCAGCGAACTCAGCGGTGACGGTCTGGTCCGAGTGTGAGCCTACCTGGAAGCTGACATAGTTGTCGGTGACCTTGCCGTCCTTGTCCTTGGCGCCCATCGAGCCGTTCAGGAGGTGGAGGGTTCCGCCGAAGGAGGTCTGCTCGCCGATTCTCTGGATCTCCAGGGTAAGCTGGTCCGCCTCCTCCTGGATAGCCTTCCTCTCCGACTCCGCGTTGGTGCCGTTGGCGCTCTGGAGAGCGAGCGTTCTGATGCGCTGGAGCATGTTGGTGATTTCCTCAGTGGCGCCCTCCGCGGTCTGGCACATGGAAATGCCGTCATTCGCGTTGCGGTTGCCCTGGGAGAGGCCGTTGATCTGCGAGGTCATGCGGGAGGCGATCTGAAGACCGGCCGCGTCATCCTTCGCTGAGTTTATCCTTTTCCCCGATGACAGCTTGCTGTAGCTGTCGCGGAGCTTTTCAGTCGCCTTTGAAAGGGCGTTCTGCGCCTTGAGCGAGCTGGTATTGGTATTGACGAATATGGCCATTCTGGGTCTCCTGCCTGTTACCGCCTGAAGCTGATTCTGCAAAGAATCCGCACCCGTAAACCACCGGCTTATCGGCAGTTGGGGCGGCACCTTTAGACAGGAGCTGAAACTTATGACAAAATTGTGATAAATCTCACTAAAATAATGTCTGTTGCACTGCGCCAGGGACAGTTTCAGCTGCAAATGCTCAGCTGCTGTCGGTCAGAGAATGCCGGAATGCATGGAAAGGAACGATGGGATGATACTTAATACAGGCATGCGGACGGATATTCCGGCCTACTTTTCGAAGTGGTTCATCAACAGGATCCGCGAGGGCTATGTGCTCACCAGGAACCCATACAATCCCCTGCAGGTGACGCGCTACCGGCTCGACCCTGAGGTTGTCGACATCCTCTGCTTCGGGACGAAGAACCCCGGGCCGTTCATCCCGCATCTTGCTGAGCTCCGGAAGTTCCGCACGTTCTGGTTTGTCACCATGAATCCCTACGGTCGGGAGCTTGAGCCGCATGTCCCGTACTGGAAACGGACTGCGGAGAATATCCGGGCCCTCTCCCGGGAGTTCGGCCCGAGGGCGGTGTCATGGAGGGTTTCTCCCATCATAATAAATGAGAGGTATCCGGCCTCCTGGCATATAGACCGGTTTGCCGAAATGGCAGAGGCGCTCTCCGGAGCGGTCGAGACCTGCATGATCGCGTTCCTCGATCTCTATGCCAAGACCGTCAGGAACTATCCTGAGGGGCGAAGGGTCGCCCCGTGGGAGAAGGCTGAGATTGGAAAGGCCTTTGCGGAAATTGCGCGCCTGAACGGGATCCGGCTCATCGGCTGCTATGAGGATCAGGACCTTAAGAAATACGGGGTTGATGTGAGCGGCTGCATGACGCACCATGCCCTTGAGCACATCGGTGACATAAAGCTCACCATTCCTAAATCCGAGAGGGGCGTGCAGAAAAGGCCGGGAAGCTCCGCATCGATTTCCGATGAGGAAAGGAAGGAGTACTGGGAGCAGGGCGGCTGCCTCCTCGGGAATGACATCGGCGCCTACAATACCTGCCCGCACGGCTGCCGTTACTGCTACGCCAACTTTGATCAGGCAGCGGTCGCTGCGAACTTCAGGCTGCATAATCCGGAGTCTCCCTACCTTATCGGCGGACCTATTGAGGGAGAGGTCATACACGACGCGAGGCAGGTCTCGTGGATTGAGCATCAGATGTCGATTTTTGATCTGTGAAGGTGCGGCTCAGGGCTTAGTGAGACCCACTGCGCTCTCCTGGCAGTGCCGCATATTTCTGGCCGGTTTTTGACCTGTGTCTGAAAAACCTCCGCCATTCATTGAATTAAGCGCGCCAGAGGCTTATTTTCCACAATGGGGCACTGCATCTTCAGGAAGTGGCCTGCCGCATAGCGGCATAGGAGGGAAAATGGACATGTGTGCCAAGACCGGGCGGAAACTGAGGACTCTCTGCGTCCTGCTTCTCTCCTCGACCGTGCTTGCAGCGCTTCTTACAGCATTCTTTCCGCAGCTTTCCCTGGTCTCATTCGCCTGCTGTGCGGTGTTTCTGATGATGCTCTGCAGAGAGCAGTCGGGCAGGGTGGTGATGATGCTCTTTGCCCTTCTCATTGTCCCCCTTCCGTCGGTCATGTCCTCAGGTGACGGCTCTGCGGCCCTTGCCGTCTCGTCAGTGCTGTTTTCTGCCGCGGCAGGTGCGCTGAGGTCGGTGCTTTTCGGAGACTTCCCCTATCATCTCCCTGATCTGGGGGACGAGTCAGTATATGAGAACAGGTTCGTCCGGCGTGAGATCAGGCATGACTCCCTGTCGCCTGACATAAAGAGCACCGGGCGCAGCGTTATGCTCAATATCGGCGTGTCAAGGGAAGGGATGGAGAAGGGGCTTATCAAGAAGACTGCGGCAGAAAAGTGATTCCTACGAGCCGCCATCAGGCTCCACAGCTGTCACAGTGGCCTTCTCCTCAGAGGGCGCGTTCCCGGTGATGCGCAGAAAGCCATTGAGCACTGCCTCCGCCTTCCGGTAATCCTCCGCGCTGAAATTCTCCGAGCAGCGGGTTCTTCCCTTCTCCGCCTCGCCCATAACATAGGGCTCAGCGTCGCTCACCGCGTCACGGTCAAGTGCCAGAGCGTTCCATACGTAGCAGGGGAGCTTATCGCCGTTGAGCTCTGAGTGCCGGGCAAGTAGGTACCTGGCCTTCCTTGAGCCATGGCCGGCGGCCCTGAGGAGAATGGAAAGGCCCTCGGCCCTTTTCTCAGGGGACTGGCTTTCGAGATAGAGCCTGCCTAGCTCCGGGATACCTGATTTGCCGCCGTTACGGACAGATCTCAGCAGCCACTCCTCGGCCTCCTCAGTGTTTCCCCTTTCTGCCATCATCACGCCCATCCTGCTCTGGGCCTCAGCAGATCCCAGCTCCGCGAGCAGGCGCACTGTTATGGCGTTCTCCTTACCCGGAACCGAGAACATCCTGTATGCGGCTGTTCCGAGGACGATGAGCATAGCGGCAAGGAGCACTCCCTCAAGGCTTCTTGAGGAGAGCAGGGCGAGAGGGAGTCGTATCAGCTTCATGTTGATCCTTGTCTATGTGAGCGGCTCAGGCAGCTGCCGGGCTCAGTGTCATGGGAATAACCATCCAGAGCCTACAGGCCGACAGACCATTCGACAGAGCGGTACTCTGACTCAAGCTCCCTCTTCTGATCCCGGTAGTAATAGTATTCCCGCCTGCAGGACTCGGCCTTGTCCTTGTCATCGTCATTTATGCACAGCTCATAGTGCATGATTCTGGTAGTGGTGTTGTTTATCTCATTCTCCAGCCGGTCAAGCGTGAGATCCGCATCGGCGTAGCGGCTGATCTGCTCGGGAATGCCGGTGCTTTCCATTTCCGGCCTGAGATCCGGCACTGAGACATCCTCGTTCATGCCGGTGGCGGCCTGGTCTGCAGCAGTCCTCGCCTTAGCCCTTCCGGCAGCGAGCGTGTCCCTCATGCCGCGGATGCGGTAGGACTTTGAGAACCAGCGGCTTCTGCCGAGAAGCGAGTCCGCCTTCTGAATCAGGTCGTCGAACCAGCTGACCTGCCGCTCTGCAAGGTAGGCGATCTGGCCTCTCTGGTAATAGACCATGAGCTCACCGTGCTCCGGCAGATCATTGCAGATGTCGGTGAGCTCCGCGCCTGACATACCGGTGCTGAAGAGCGTCTTCGGCACGCAGTAGATTTTTGCCCCGCGCCCGCGGCCCCTGCGGTAGGCCACGTCGTCTACCGGCCGGTACTCGTCGCAGGCCTTATGGTACTCAGTGAGAAGCGACGAGGCCTTTCCTTCGGTGCCGTCACCCAGCCCCCTGGATTCCCAGTCGGCGCTGAGGCACTCTTCTTTGCTCATTATCGAGCAGCCTCCCGAGGATGCCGCGAGAGAGAGAATGGCTGCAGTGAGAAGGATTTTTCCGGGTTTCATAGAGTGCTCCGCAAAACTGCCTCCTGCAATTTTAGCCTAAAAAATGATCAGCCTCCTGAAGCGGCATTCAGGAAGGATTCGGAAGAAAAAAGGCCCCGCCGGGCAGGCGGGGCCAGTCTTCCTGTCTTTAAGGCGCAGCCTGAATCAGAGTCCGACCTGGGACCTGATCTGCCAGTGCTTCTCCTTGAGATCCCTGAGCTGCTGGTTGTAGTAGTCGTAGCTGTCCCGGCAGCTCTTCGCGAGCTTCTTGCTGTCGCTGTACATGCATCTCATGCTGTCATCGCGCTTTCTCTCATAGTCGAGGATGTCCTTCTCGATATCGTCAAGCTCGGTGTCGGCCTTGCCGTACCTGACTATGGTGTCCATCTGGCCTGTGCTGTTGAGCTCGGTAAGAAGATCGGGGATATCGACATCCTTTTTCATGCCGGCGCGCAGGGCCTTGTCAACTGCAGCCTTGGCCTTGGGGCGGAGCTTGGTCGCCTGGTTCCTGATCTCGAGCAGACGGTACTGCTTGGACGCCCAGCGGCTCTTATCGAGAAGGTAATTGGCAATGGAGATCATGCTGTCAATGGTCTTGAGCTGCTGCTCGGCAAGATAGGCAATCTGCCCTCTCTGGTAATAGACCAGGAGCTCGCTGGAGCCGGGCACGGAGTTGCAGATGTCGGTCAGCTCAGTTCCTGCCCTTCCGGTGTTATAGAGCCTCTCCGGCACGCAGAAGAGCTTCGCGCCGCGATCGCGGCCTCTCCTGTAGGCCTGCTCGTCCATCGGACGGTAGTCGTCGCAGGCCTCATGGTACTCGGCGATGAGGGAGGACGCCTTGCCGGCGATGCCGTCGCTCTCGCCTTTGGAGTCCCAGTTGGCGTTGATGCACTCGTCCTTGCTCATTATGGAATTGCAGCCCTGGACGGACACCGCTGCCGCTGAAATCATGGCAGCCGCCATGAGAAGTCTTAGAAGCTTCATGATGCTCTCCGCAAAAATGATTTCGGCAATTTTAGCCCAAATAATAATCAGCCGCATGATGCCGCGTCACGATATGGAGATGTGCGCTGCGGTCCGTGCGATGCAATCCGTGTACAATGGCAGAGAGCAGGCGGACTCAGCCCTCCGCCATTTTCAGTACAGCCAGCAGGAGCAGACATGTTCGGAGAAATATACCGCCTCAGGAAGGAGGATCTCGGCCAGTGGTTCGATCTCTGGGAGAAGAGCGGTGAGGATCCTGAGAGCTTCAGGACGGCGGCCGAGGAGAAGACGGACCTCATCGCAAAGATGAAGCCTGACTTCATGGACGACGAGCGCTTCGCGAGGATTGTGTTCCTGGCGGTGTCAGGATCCGTGGAGCTTGAGGAGGACAAAGTGCCCTGCGAGCCTCCCCAGGAGAAGGACCCGTCGGGCTTCCCTGACGGCGGGGACTTGAAGGGGTACCTCCAGAGGAGGAGATGGTTTGACCTCCGCTGGACAGAGTCCGCGCGCAAGGAGTTCGGGCCGCTCCTCAACCATACCGCGGCGATCTCCATGGTGTTCGGCGTCCATCCGGAAAAGCAGCGTGCCTTCTCTGTCCACTTCAAGGCGGAGGAGGAGAGGATGAAGTCAGAGCATCCGGTATTTCATGATCTCATCGGAAAAATCATCACCGACTGGTACGAGACCCGCCACTTTGACATTGCCTACCGGCGCTTTGCTAAGGAGTTCAGCGCTCTAATCGAGAAGCACAGCAGGCTGGGCGGACTTCCGGTGAAGAGGGAGAAGGAGCGCTTTGACGAGTTCGTGAAGGCCTCCATGCTGGGATCCGCCTACGCCGACAAGCTGCTCTATGAGGCGCTGTTCCCGGTTCCCGCCGCCGAGGCCTCCGAGGTCAGGACCAGCGAGGGCCTCAAAAAGCTCATGGACATGAACCTCTCTGACGCCCGCCGGGAATACCCGGATCTCTTCTGAGGCGCCCTGGGCAGGGGCTATTTCCGGTCCCTGTCCTCCTTTACCAGCGCGATCGCGTCGCCGTCACTGGCCTTGGCCTTCTTCTTTGCCTTGGCAATGAGCTTTGAGAACTCCTTCATGGAGGAGGGGTGGGTGAGCGTGCCGGACATAAGGGCGATGGAGAGCGTCGCTATGGGGAACGCGCGCTCGGTGCCGAAGCGGTCTTTGGAGATGATGTAGCCTCTTTTCCTGTCCTCTTCCGTGTAGAGAGGGAGGATTTTCTCGTGGAACGACAGGCAGAGGCGCCTGAGCAGCTCCTCAGCATGATCTGTGCTGAATATTGCCACAAAGTCATCGCCTCCGACATGGCCCAGGAACGTCCCGCCCGGAAAGCAGCTCTTCATGCACTCGGCAACATCAAGGATTATCTGATCTCCCGCCGCGAAGCCGTAGGCGTCGTTGAAGGCCTTGAAGTTGTCAATGTCGATGTAGGCGACCGACCACGCGCAGTCCCTCCCCAGGAGCTGCTCTATCGTGCTATCTATCATCCTGTTGCCTGGGAGCTTCGTCAGCGGGTTGACATCGCAGGCTGCCTCGACCATGGCGTCCTTGAGGGAGAGCAGCAGATCCTTGATCGTGATCTGCCCGATGTACCTGCCGTCCCTCGTTACGGCGATGGCGTCATAGACATGGCTGGCGCTGCGGCTCATGGCCTTTGAGGCGGTGTCGGTGAGGCTGCTGCCCTCGTCAACCGAGATGAAGTTCTGGCTCATGATGTCTGAGACAGAGGATCTCGAGTGCATGCTGTACCCGTAGAGCCCGCCGAAGGCCGAGGCGAGCATCCTCTTTGTCACTATCCCGCAGGGCCTCCCGTCCTTGTCAATGACGAAGTACTCATTGACCTCACTGTCTTCCGGCGCCTCGCTGTAGAGGTCTACGGCCCTGGCGTTGGTGCTTACCGGATGACCGGGAGTGAGGATCCTGGAGATGTCGAGCTTTACAGAGAGACTTATTGTTGGCATGGCCGTACCGCAGCTTGTTCTGAAATGCCTGTATTTATAATACGTATTTCCTGAAAAGTAACTGCTGTAACAGACGTTTAACCGAATTTTTACAGACTTTTTCCTCATCCCGCACATTGGTGTAGGTGAATGTCAGGAGGGAGCTCAGGGCATCGGCGCAGCGGGGCGCTCCGGCGGGGAGGCGCAGTGCAGAGGAGCATGGCGGCCGGCAGTTTCCGGCAGGCCGCCAAGGCATGTCAGAAGGCGAAAATCATGAGGAAGAGGAATGCGGAGAGGAGCATGCGGTAGATGACGAAGGGCATTACTCCTATTCTCTCGATGATGTTCATGAACACCTTGATGAAAATGAGGCCGGTTACGAAGGCGGTGACAAAGCCGATGGCGAGGAGATCCCATGGCTCGTCAGATCCGTGCATTACGAGCTTCAGCCCCTCGTAGCCGCCTGCGAGAGCGATGGTCGGAATAGAGAGCAGGAAGGAGAACTTCGCGGCGAACACCGGGCTGAACTTCTCTAAGAGGCCGGCAGTCAGCGTTATGCCGGAGCGGGAGGTGCCGGGGATTATCGAGATGGCCTGCGCGGTGCCGATGATGAGCGCGTCCTTCACGGTCATGCCCTTGCTGGGGCGGGACGGGCGGTGCTTTTTGGACCAGCGGGCCGAGTACCAGAGGAGAAGTCCGAAGACGAGCGTGGTGCAGGCGATTACGAGGTCGGATCTGAGGTACTGCTCGACAGCGCCGTGGAAGGCTAGCCCGGCGATTCCGGTGGGGATTACGGCAACTATAAGGAGGAACGCCAGCCTCGCGCTGCTGTTCATCTCCCTGATCCTCACAGACTGCACGGAGCCCTTCACCATGTCGAGAAGATCGCGGCGGAAATATATGACAGTCGCAAGCAGCGTCGCAACATGGAGCGTCACGTCAAAGGCGAGCCCCTGGTCCGGCCAGCCGAAGAGCCTTCCCGGGATAATGAGATGAGCTGAGCTTGATACGGGGATGAACTCGGAGAACCCCTGAATGAAGGCAAGCACCAGCGCCTGAAAAGTCGTCATTTGCGCAATCCTCAAGTTGAATACGGATATTTTACCGTATTATCGGCAGTCCTGAGCCTTTCATGAGGGGAAACCTTCGGGCGCCGGCTCCGTGAGTGGGAGAAGGCCGAGATCCTGGGCGCTTTTCCCGCCTTTTGTCTCAAGGAGTGTAGGCCCGCTCTCCTCTATCCTGAGCCCCGGGGCAATCTCCGCTGATGGAACCATGGCGTAGGGCCTCCTGAGCTCATCCCTCGGGAGAATATGGCGGCCTGCCTTGCCGCGGAAGCCCTCAAGCGCCATGAGATCAAGATCCAGGGGGCATCCCTCCGCTCCCGGGCCGCGCCGCCGTCCGGCCATGGCCTCGATTTCCCGGAGTGCTGCCACAATGCCCTCCGGCATCAGATCCGTCTCGACAATGAGCGCCGCGTTGAGGTAGTCGTCTCCTTTCCCGCTCCAGGGACGCGATCTGACCGGATGCGAGACGGCGGCAACAGGAAACCTTTTCCTTATTTCCCGGAGCGCCAGGGCGAGGTTTTCCCTGCGTCCTGTGTCGGATCCGGCGAGAATCAGGGCCTTCACAGCACGCCTCTCCTTTCGAGCTCACGGATTTCTCCCGCGGTGCGCTCGATGGTTACCCCGATGCCCTTCACGCCGTCAAGCGCGTCAGGCTTGTATACCGAGACCCGGGCCCTCGGGGCGCCGTACTCCCTTACGAGCAGGGCGGCAATGAGGAGGGCTGCCCGCTCAATGAGCTCGGTGTGTCTGCTGTTCAGCATGCCGTTTATCCTTTCCGGGATGCCTGAGTAGTCGCAGGCCGCCGAGAGATCATCAGTCTCCGCGGCACGGCTCAGGTCAGCGTCAAAGTCTGCGCTCACCACGAGGCGCTGCAGGATCCCGTGCTCCTCGGGATAGGCGCCTATCGGGCACATCACCTCGAGGCTGTCTATGAACATCTTATCCATGATTTTCCTCCGGAGCGGCAATTCTACCATTACGCGCGCAGATCGTCCCGCCAGTCAGGGCATTCTGCGTGACGGGTTAAAAGGAGGCGCGCGATCTGCTAAAATATTCCGATGGTTGGTGAAGGCTTATCGGCGGATCGGAAATTCTTCAATGTTTCATGATTTCAGGACTGTGCTCGTACGGGGGGTGTTCAACCTGGGCGGCGAGGTGTCATCTGAGGAATGCAGGCATGTGCAGCTTTCTGTGCTCTTCTTCCTTGTGCCGATAGTTCTCCTGGCCGTGCCCCTTTTCTTCGGAGAGGCCACCGGCAAGCTTTACGAGAGGATCATCCCGGAGTGGCAGGCCAGGGTGCTCTCAGGGCTGAGCTCCATCAGGAACCGCTACCCATCCGCCTTCAACCCGTCCTTCGCCAGCGGCGCCAGATCGCTCAATGAGCTCAAGGGCATAGCCGAGTACTACGGCAACCGCATGCCGGACATTGATCCGGCGATTATCAAAAGCCTCGACAGCCTCTCGGACGATCTCTCCAGTTTCATTTTCGCCCTGGGAGGACCTGAGAAAAAGCTCTCGGCAGCAAGCAGGAAGCTTCAGGCGTCGGCAGAAAAGTTCACAAAGGATCTCAGGCAGGCCTGCGGCCGTAACTTCTGCGACAGCGAGACGCGCGATCTCTTTGAGAGCGTGAGGCGCGCGCTTGCCGTCCTGGGCGAGGACTCCCTTTACTCAAAGCGCGAGTCGGAGGCCCTTGCTGACATGCTCCGCGAGACGGCCGCCGGCATAGACGGCTATTCATCGAACATCATCTCGGTGCGCCGCTCGGTAGCGGAGCTTGAGGCGCTCTCAGAGGGGCTGAGGAGGCTTGATGTCTCCTCCGCGCAGGCAGGAATTGACGTTTCGCATCTCTTCGCCGCCGCAGAGATCCTTGACGCTGTGCAGGACATGCTGGAAAAGCTCTCGGCGCAGGTGCCTGAAGTCAAGATGACGCTCAAGGCAGGCATCAGAAGGGTGCATGCCGATGTCTCAGCCGCGATAAACCAGATCGCGGGCGGCGGCGCGCTCCGTGAGGAGTCCATCACGGAGCTTGCCGAGGAGATCAGGGTCGCCGCCGGGATACTGGGCGATGATGGCATTGCCGAGGATGCGCAGCTGCTCTTCTCCAGGTCATCATCAAGGCTCTCCGGGCTTGCCGCTGATGCGGCCAGGGAGTCCAATGATGTCGGCAGGATCAGGACAGCAAGGACGCAGAAGCTTCTGAGCGCCTTCAGGCGCCTTCATCCGCTTGCCGATCCTCTGGAGCTTCTCCGGCATGATCTGAGGGCGCTCAAGAAATTCCTCATAAGCACCAGGAAGTCCTCGAGAGACCTCAGGCGCGTTCCGGCCGCCATAGACCGCTACCTTTCCGCAGGCATAGACCTGAAGCGCTTTGCCGAATACGCGGACACCGCGCGCGAGGCCTCCGACAGCGTGAAGCTGTTCACGGCAGGCGGCGTGCTGTCGGAGAATACCTATTTCGAGGATCGGGAGATAAGCTCCGGCAAGCAGACGGCAAGCGCTGCCCCGGAGGGGACGGATCAGGCCGAGATCCAGCTTGGCAGGGAGCAGCTTGTCGAGCGCACGATGGATGAGGTAAATGAGGAGAGGGCGGAGGAAAGGCGCAGGCAGAGCGGACTGCCCTCAGCTGCCATAGAGGCGATGAACTCACTTGCCATGGCGCTTGAGAACGAGAGCAGCATACTGCGTGAAATCAGCCTTGGAGGCGTAACTCCGCAGAACATCGAGACCTACCTCAATACGATTGACGCAGTGCACAGCCGTGTCGGGAAGCTCAACTATGACGCGAACGAATACCGCATACAGAAGCGCGACAGGAAGGAGCTCGTAACAGCGCTGAGGCGCGGGGCGCTCTGCTTCGGCAGCATAATTTTCGTCTTCATAGCTATATGCGAGTGCTCGCTTGCCGTCAGGCGCCTGCGCGAGGCCGGCAGAAGCCCTCTGCTTTCCCTTATTCCGCTGGCCGCGGTTCCGCTTTACATCTGGGCATCAGGAAAAGGGCAGTACATATTCCGCCATCCGTCCTTCGACGGGGTGGAGAGCTCCGAGCGCGCCGCATGGCTCTTCTTTATTGCGGCATCGCTTGTCATGCTGCTGCCGATGCTCATCTTCTCCCTGTTCACGAGGCCCGCAGAGAGCGGCGTGATATACAACCCGAGAATCTACGGCGATCTGCCTGACAGGAACGGGAAGCCTTCGGGGAGCGGCAGCCAGGGATGGAATGGCGCAGGCTCATCCGGCATCGCGCCTGAGGCAGAGACCCGCACTGACCGTGATGAGGAGCTGCTTGCAGGAGAGACCTGGAACAGGCAGCACAAAAAGAAAGAGGAGGAGATCCCAGCTTACATGCTCGCGTCAGCCTCCGACAATCCGGAGTTCACCGCCGCGCTTCTCGACGTGATGGGCGGCACTCTTTCTGGGCTGGTGTTCATCTTCGCCGCTGGCGGAATACCTGACTGGATCCTAAGTGAGCGGAAGGCCATAGCGCTCAAGCTCACCGCAGGCGTAAACAGCGGCGATCCGGAGATTTTCTCGGATTACTACCTGAAGTCCTTCGGCATGGAGGGCGGGCGTTCTGCCCAGGGGATCAAGGATACGATAAAGAACTGTTGCGGCGATCAGATAAACTATCTCCTGAAGCCGGAGAATTCCGGCATCAGGGGAGAGATGATGACAGCACTCGCCGGGATCATCCTTGCGGACGCCAGCCTCTCGAACCGCAAGCGCTTTGTATTCCGCCAGCTCGCAGAGCTCCTCAAAATCAGCCCCTTCGCCGCTGACAAGTACATGAATGACGCGGCAGCCAGCAGGGTGAAGAAGAGCGGCTCCTCGACGGTCTGGAACTCAGTGCCCGCCGGAGCAGCCGACCGGAGCTCGATGTTCATTCACGTGACTCCGCAGAGGCCCCTCCCCGGGAAGGGAAGCGTCGCAAGCCCCCTCAGCGCCGGGCAGTCCCACGGCGTGGTGTGCGCCATGAGCGAGGATGAGGCCGAGAGCGCAATGGCAGAGTCCGCTGCCGGCAAATCTCAGGGCGCCGTCACAGGCGGAAAGACAATCAGCGAGATCAGGGATGGGGAAAAGTCAGGGCTGAGCCCGGAGGCTGATGCTCCGGCAGCCCAGAGCGAGGCAGAGCCTGAGGCAGGCGGCAGGAAGAAGCCTGCGGCATCTTCCAAAAACCGCCGGGGAGCCGCGGGCAGGAGCGCCGCATCTGAGCCTGACGCAGCAGCCGGACGCTCAGCTTCAGGACGCCGCCAGGCAGCGAAAGCCGCAGAGACTGAGGCTGAGAATGATTCATCCGCCGCGGAAGAGCCTGCTGAGAAAAAGAAAAAGCCGGCAAAGAGGAAAAGCGCGGCAAAGTCATCGTCAGCCAAATCAGCCGGGGAAAAGGAAGCATCGGTGAAGGCTGATCCGGCGAAAAAGACGCGCGCAAAGCGCGCCGCCGGCAAGTCAGCCGCGGCCGCAGCCCCGGAAATCCCTGAGGAGATTCCTTCCGCTGAGGAACTGGAGTATGCGGCAGAAAGAAAGGCTGAGGAGGATGTTGCCCCGTCTCCTGACGTGAAGGTAAGGCGGAGCCGCCTTGCCCGGGCTTTCGGCAGAAAATCCAATGACGGGAGTCAGGAAGCGGCAGAGGAAAGCTCTGCGTTAGAGAATGATGCACTGATGAGCACTGCACCGGAGCCCGCTGCTGAAGATAGCGGCACTATCGGCTGGGACAGCGTCTTCCCGGCAGTAGCTGACGTTATTCCTGATGCGGGAGCCGGAGCCGTGAGCGGACAGGGAAAGAAAGGCAAAGGCAAGGGGAAGAAAGCCGCATCTGAAGAAGGCACCATCGGCTGGGACAGCGTGTTCCCCGAGGGAGCTGACGGACTTCCTGACGCGGGAGCCGGTGCCGCCGGCGGGCAGGGAAAGAAATGCAAGGGGAAGGATGCCGGTTCTGAGGACGGCACCATCGGCTGGGACAGCGTCTTCCCCGGCGGAATCCCGGACGCACCTGAGCGCAGGTGAGCATGGCGCACAGCCTGCCGACGCTCCTGTCCCGATGCCGTGGCTGTCACCTGTTTCCCTTTGTGCAGTGAGCTTTTTTCTGCTATATTATAGACCCGTGTTGTTCGGGTCTATGATCGGCCCTGAAGAGCGCCGGCACTGACTGCGGGCGCATAAGCGGAATACAGACAAAGCATGGCAAAAAAATTCATTTTCGTGACCGGTGGCGTTGTCTCGTCACTTGGCAAGGGTATAGTTGCAGGCTCGCTCGGAGCTCTTCTCGAGGCCCGCGGGCTTGACGTCACAATCCTTAAGCTTGATCCGTATATAAACGTAGATCCGGGCACCATGAGCCCGATTCAGCACGGTGAGGTATTCGTAACTGAGGACGGCGCTGAGACTGACCTCGACCTCGGACACTACGAGCGCTTCATCCGCACCAGGATGACCCGCAACAACAACTACACCACCGGCAAGATTTACTCCGAGGTTCTGAGGCGCGAGCGCCACGGCGACTATCTTGGCGCAACCATCCAGGTCATTCCGCACATCACCAACTGCATCAAGGAGAACATCAAGAAGGGCGGCTCCGGGCATGACATCGCCATCGTCGAGATCGGCGGCACCGTAGGCGACATCGAGTCCCTTCCCTTCCTTGAGGCAATAAGGCAGCTCTCCCAGGAGCTCGGACGCGAGAACGCGGTATTCGTCCACCTTACCCTTGTTCCCTATCTAAAGACCTCGCAGGAGGTCAAGACCAAGCCGACCCAGCATTCCGTCAAGGAGCTCCTCTCTATCGGAATTCAGCCGGACATCCTGGTCTGCCGCTCCGAGGTTGACATCCCGCAGAACGAGATCAGGAAGATCGCGCTTTTCTGCAACGTCCCCGAGAAGGCTGTAATTTCCCTCAAGGACATGGATTCCATCTACAAGATCCCTGGGGTCCTCAAGTCAGAGGGGCTTGATCAGCTGGTCTGCGACAGGTTCGGCATCAAGTGCAGGGAGGCTGATCTCTCCGACTGGGAGAAGGTTGTCTACCGCCAGGCCAACTCTCACGGCCAGATCACCGTGGGCATGGTCGGGAAGTATGTCTCCCTGCCTGATGCCTACAAGTCGGTCAACGAGGCCCTCAAGCACGCAGGCATCCACAACCAGGTTCAGGTCAAGATCCGCTACGTTGACTCCGAGGCACTCGAGCACGACGGAACCGACGAGCTCAAGGATCTCGACGCAATCCTGGTTCCGGGCGGCTTCGGCTCGCGCGGCGTTGAAGGCAAGATCCTCGCCGCCAAGTACGCGAGGGAGCACGGCGTTCCCTATCTCGGCATCTGCCTCGGCATGCAGTGCGCCATCATTGAGTATGCTCGCGACAAGGCCGGCATGCCTGGCGCCAACTCGACTGAGTTCCAGAAGGACACCAAGTATCCAGTCATCGCCCTCATCACCGAGTGGACCGACAAGAAGGGCAATGTCGAGCAGCGCAGCGAGAAGTCTGACCTGGGCGGCACCATGCGCCTCGGCGGACAGGTCTGCCGCCTGGTTCCGGGCTCCATGGTCCGCGAGCTCTACGGAAAGGACGAGATCGTCGAGCGCCACCGCCACCGCTATGAGGTCAACAACACCCTCATCGGACAGATTGAGAAGAGCGGCATGAAGGTTACCGGAAAGTCTCAGGACGGAACTCTTGTTGAGATCGTCGAGCTGCCGGAGCATCCGTGGTTCGTAGGCGTGCAGTTCCATCCTGAGTTCACCTCGACGCCGCGCGACTCGCATCCGCTGTTCGACGGGTTCGTTGCCGCTGCTCAGAAGTTCCAGAAGCAGCGCCGCGACGAGGGCATCTGATTTACAGCCGCCGGAACGCGTTTCCGGCGATTTTTCAAAGCGCCTCCGGGCGCATTTTGGGCGCGAAAGCGCGATTTTAGAGGAATGTTTAAATGGCCAAGATTACCAAAGTTGTAGGACGTGAAATTATCGATTCCCGCGGCAACCCGACTGTTGAGGCTGACGTTTATCTCGATGACGGCAGCATGGGCCGTGCAGCCGTACCGAGCGGAGCATCAACCGGTGTTCGCGAGGCTCTTGAGCTCCGTGACGGCGACAAGAGCCGTTTCGGCGGAAAGGGTGTCCTGAAGGCCGTTGAGAACGTTAACAAGATTCTCGGACCTGCTCTTATTGGTCAGAACCCTGAGTATCAGAGCAGCATCGATCACATCATGCTCGAGAAGGACGGCACTCCGTTCAAGAAGAACCTCGGAGCAAACTCCATCCTTGCCATCTCCCTTGCTAACGCAAAGGCAGCCGCTGCTGCACGCCATGTACCCCTCTATGAGCACATCTCCGACATCAACGGAACCCACGGTGAGTACTCCATGCCTCTTCCTATGATGAACATCATCAACGGCGGTGCGCACGCTGCATGGTCCATGGATATGCAGGAGTTCATGATTCAGCCTGTTGGCGCCAAGAACATCCATGAGGCTGTCCGCATGGGCGCTGAGGTATTCCACGCTCTTGCCAAGGTTCTCAAGGCAAAGGGCCAGGTTACCTCCGTCGGCGATGAGGGCGGCTATGCTCCTCACCTCGGCTCAACCGCAGGCGCAATGGAAGCAATCGAGCAGGCTGTTGTTGACGCTGGCTACAAGTGGGGCGAGGACATCACCCTTGCTATGGACTGCGCTTCCTCCGAGTTCTATGATGAGGGTGCCAAGCTCTACAGAATGAAGGCTGAGGGCAAGGATCTTACCTCCGCACAGCTCGCAGACTTCCTCGCTGACCTCGTCAAGAAGTATCCTATCCTCTCCATCGAGGACGGCCAGGCTGAGGGCGACTGGGACGGCTGGAAGAACCTTACCGACAAGATCGGCGATCACGTACAGCTCGTCGGCGATGACCTGTTCGTAACCAACACCGCAATCCTCAAGGAAGGCATCCAGAAGGGTGTTGCCAACTCCATCCTCATCAAGGTTAACCAGATCGGTTCCCTGACCGAGACCCTCAACGCAATCCGCATGGCTAAGGAAGCTGGCTACACCGCCATCGTTTCCCATCGTTCAGGCGAGACCGAGGACAGCACCATTGCTGATATCGCAGTTGGTACCGCTGCAGGCCAGATCAAGACCGGTTCAATGAGCCGCTCTGACCGTATGGCCAAGTACAACCAGCTCCTCCGCATTGAGGAAGAGCTCAACTACGAGGTTCCGTTCCCTGGCCGCAAGGCAGTCAAGGGCCAGAACTAATAGCTCTATCTGCTGAATAAACAGTTAAAGTTTGGCAATTTCTTTTCGGGGCAGCCGCAAGGCTGCCCTTTTTCTTTTTCCGGAAGCCAGTTCTTTGGCATATCACCGGTAATCCTTCATAACAATCGTCGCCATTCTTTCCTTATTTCCGCTGCTGCCAGACTGATATCCCGGATTTAAATTGCCGGTCCGCTCACATTTTTTAACTGAAGTTTAAAGTAGCCCTTTTCAATGCCGATAAACCAGTCAGCAGGAAAAAGAAGCACGTTTTAGTAAACCAATTGATGAAGTCCGGATTACGGGCTCCGGGGAGTGAAATATGTCTATCTATGTAAATACCAACACCAGCTCGCTTCGCGCGCAGTCAGCCCTGTCCAAGGCAACCAGCAAGCTCTCTGACAGCTATGCCAAGCTCTCCTCAGGCAAGAGAATCAACTCCGCCAAGGATGATGCCGCAGGCCTTCAGATTGCGTCCCGTATGACCTCTCAGATCAACGGCCTGACCCAGGGCAACCGCAACGCGAACGACGGCATCTCCATGTGCCAGACCGCAGAGGGCGCCACTGAGGAAATCACCAACATGCTCCAGCGCATGAGAACCCTCGCCCTCCAGAGCGCCAACGGCACCAACGCAGACTCCGAGCGCACCGCAATCCAGGAGGAG
>ONIT01000051.1 GCA_900317945.1 uncultured Pseudomonadota bacterium | reverse complement strand
CTCATCCGCAATCACGACATTGTCTTCTTCACGGACGGAGCAAAGTGCATACAGGACAACATAAAGAAGTACTTCTGCGGACATGAATATCTGCTGATTCTGGACTTTTATCATCTCATCAAGCACTGCGAGCAGGGGCTTTCCATGGCAATATCCAAACCAGCCATCCGCAATCAGGTTCTTTATGGAAATCTGTCCGGAATGCTGTGGAATGGCAAGACAGACCAGGCTGTCAAATATCTCAGTGAACTGCCTGATTCAGCAGTTAAAAACAAGGCGCATCTTAAAGATGTCATTGATTATCTTGAGCGGAAAAAGGAAGGAATAACAACACTGTCAATAAGACGCTGGCTGGGCATGAAAATCGGTTCAAGGGATGTGGAGAAGGATAACGACATAATCGTTGCCAGCAGGCAGAAACATAACGGGATGAGCTGGAACAGGGAAGGCAGTTCCAATCTCAGTGCATTGACAGCAATGACCAGGAATGGGCAGATGAACAGCTTCCTGTATGGACGGAAAATCAACTTTGCCCCATGCTTTCAGCAATGCTCCAGAGGTTCTGCATTGGCATTTGCCTAGGAGGCCAACTGCCGGTCAACCGCACAGGTTGAATTTTTTGCTGCGGCTGAAAAATTTGCGTGGCCGCAGTTTTTTCACAAAAACACTGCCGTTCTCTGTGCACTTTTCTAATGCGGTTTCATTTGAATGGTGCAGAATCTTCATTTTGAGAAAGCATTGCCATGATGCCTGATGCGTGTCGGTAAGCTCTCCCCGGAGCATTGTTTTCCATGCATGTGGCCTCAGGCTTTCGCACGGGGAATATTTTGTCAGGACGTATGATTCTGCCGCGATGGCGCCTCCGGCAGGCGGGATTTCAGGGCAAAAAAATCCGGCGGCACCACTGATGCCTCCGGACTTGACTGATTAGTGCAGTAAGTTCCTGCGCTGAGTCAGAATGTTACGCAGCTGCAGAAAGGGGAATGAGCTTCGATGCGTGAATGCCCTTCTCACCGTTCTCAGTCTCAAAGCTGACGGGCTGACCGGGCTTCAGGGTCTTGTACCCCTCCTCCTCGATGCAGGAATAATGAACAAAAACGTCCTCACTGCCGTCATCAGGGGTTACAAAGCCGAAACCCTTGGCGTTATTGAACCACTTAACCTTTCCGCTTAACATGATTGCCACCTCTTCGCTGTTTTTATTTTTACTGCATAACAAGCAGCTCCTCAGAGTGCAAAAGCATGATCTGTGCCACAGAATTTCCTCATTGCAATTGCAGTGGTTTTACTTAATAATGCTTTTCCCGGACAAGGTTTAAATCGGTGCTCAGAGTCCCCATATAAGGGCACGCGTAAAGATGCTTTAACAGAAAGGGCTTCAGCGAGCCAAGAGGTTTATTTTGGATTCATCGTACAGAAACGGTTCAGTAAAATATTCTCCTGACGTCAAGGAAAGCCTTGATTTTGCTGTAAGCCTGGCGAAAAAATCAAGACATTCCGGTGTGTCGGTGGAGCATCTGATGGTCGGGCTCATAGAGTGCAGCCAGGACTTCAGGAACCTCGCCAAGGGGCTCGGGCTTGATCTTGAGAAGTTCCGCTCGGCGCTCGACGACTGCCTGGCAGATCCAGAGAGGTGCCCGACCGTGAAGGACGGCGAGACCGCAGAGCCCAGCTTCACCGTAGCGCTCGAGAGGCTCCTCAAGCGCGCAGAGTTCAGGACCTCAACCATGTCCGGCGCGTCAGTCACGGCATCCGAGATCCTCATAAGCGTCTACTACGAGAAAAACAGCACGGCAGCGTCATACCTCACGTCATCCGCCGGCCTGACCCGCCGCAGCGTCCTCGAGTACCTCGCGAAGAAAAAGAAGGATTTTGCCTCGAGAAGAGTCAGCTCTGAGCCAGAGGACAGCGGGCTTGAGATCGAGTGGCGGCCCGCGCCCCAGCAGAACACCGAGTCCCCCTCTCAGCAGAAGAGCGGCTACGGCGAGCATGACTACCTCAGGAACCTCAATGAGGCTGCTAAGAACGGCGAGTTTGACCGCCTTATAGGGCGCGACAAGGAGATTGAGCGCATTGAGGGAGTGCTCCTCCGGCGCCGCAAGAACAATGTAATCCTGGTCGGCGACGGCGGAACCGGAAAGACCGCGATTATCGAGGGGCTTGCGGCCCGCATTGCCGCGGGCAATGTCCCGAAGAGCATCAGCAACATGGTGATCTATGAGGCTGACATCGCAGGCGCTCTCGCAGGATGCGAGCTCAGGGGCATGTTCGAGGAGAGGCTCAAGTCAATGCTTGAGTTCATCATCCAGGATCCCAACCGGATCCTCTTCATCGATGAGATCCATACCATCATGACCTCCAACTCCGGCTCCGGCGGAGACGCCGCGGACGGCGGATCATCAGCCGCCGTCGAGATCATGAAGCCGTACCTGGTGTCAGGCAAGCTCCACTGCATCGGCACGACGACGTTCTCGGACTACCGCCAGACCTTCATGGGCAATCCCCAGATGGTGAGGCGCTTTGAGAAGGTCGAGGTGACTGAGCCGTCCTCCGAGGAGGCGGTCGAGATCATAAAGGGCTCGATTGAGGCCTACCAGAAGTTCCACAACGTCAGCTTCACAGATGACGTTCCTGAGGAGGCGGTGCGCCTCTCGCAGCGCTACATCACCGGGCGCCGCCTGCCGGACAAGGCGTTTGACATCATCGACGAGTGCGCGGCTGACGCAAGGCTCCGCTCCACCGGTGAGGAGCAGGACTCTGATGAGCCCATAAAGCTTGACACGGCTGCCATCAGGAAGACCGTGTCGCGCATGATCGGCATGCCGGTGGAGAAGCTCGGGACAAGCGAGAGGACCGGGCTCCTCAACCTCGAGAAGACACTCAAGAGCACGGTATTCGGGCAGGATGAGGCCATCACGAGCCTCGCTGACAGCATCTACATCAACAGGGCGGGGCTCAAGCCGGCGAACCACCCTATAGGAGTCTTCATGTTCGCTGGCCCTACGGGCGTCGGGAAAACCGAGGTTGCGCTCCGCCTCGCCGATGCCCTCGGGCGTCCGGTCATCAGGATCGACATGTCCGAGTACAACACCAAGTCCTCGACAACGAAGCTCATCGGCGCGGAGCCTGCCTACATCGGCTTCCGCGAGGGCGGCACGCTTACGAACCAGGTCCTGGAGAAGCCCTACTCGGTTGTCGTGCTGGATGAGATTGAGAAGGCCGATCAGACCATCCTCAACCTCATGCTCCAGGTGTTCGACAACGGCTCGCTGCTCGATGGGCGCGGGAGAAGGGTCGACTTCACCAAGGCGATCATCATCATGACGACGAACGCCGGAGTCAGGGAGACCGTCAAGAACTCCATCGGCTTCGCGCAGGATGAGAGCGGCGACTCGGACAGGAGCAGGGCGATGGTTGAAATCAAGCGCGTCTTCACTCCGGAGTTCCGCAACCGCCTTGACGGCATCATCTGGTTCCACAGCATCACGAGGGAAATCATCCTCAATATTGTGGACAAGTTCATCAAAGAGCTTGCGAAGCAGCTTCTTGAGAGCAAGGTGAGCATTGAGGTGTCCGACGAGGCAAGGCATCTTCTTGCTGACAAGGGCTACAGCCGCACGATGGGCGCAAGGCCGATGGCGAGGACCATACGCGAGGAGCTCCGGAGCCCCATCTCGAAGGCGATGCTCTTCGGCGAGCTCGCCGGAAAGGGCGGCACCGTCCATGTCGGAGCCGAGAACGGCAGGCTTACATTCTCCTACCAGAAGGGCAGGGCGCAGAAGAAGCGTGCCGTGGCGCCCGCTGTTACTCCAAGGGCGGAGCTCATCAAGACTGAGGGCACGCCGAAGCCGGTTGCCTGATAAAAAGCCCGAGCTCTTCAGAAAATGAAAATGAGGCAGATCCTTCGGGGTCTGCCTTTTTTTATTGCTTTGCCTGAGCCTGCAGGCAGGCTGAGGCTCTGCGGAGCTCCTGGAGAGGACTCTGAAGCAGGCTGGCTCAGAGACAGATTCAGGGCAGAAAAAGCCCTAAGAGCGCGGCAGCGCCGCGGCTCTGGATGGTGATGGATTTCTCTGAATTTCCGGCAGACAGCAGCGCATGTGCCGCACTGTCACATCTGAATGGGCACAGAGAGCCTCATCTCCGGAGGCGCCGGTTATCCTTGGCTGAGGTCCGGGGCAGGAAATTCAGAATAAAAAGCTATCTTGAACGGAAAACGATGCGTCCCTTGGTCAGATCATAGGGGGTCAGCTGTACGGTAACCTTGTCGCCGGTAAGAATTCTGATGTAGTTCTTTCTCATTTTGCCGGAAATGTGGGCGATGACGACATGGCCGTTCTCGAGCTCGACGCGAAACATGGTGTTAGGCAGAGTCTCGAGCACGGTACCCTGCATTTCAATAGCCTCTTCTTTAGACATTTAATCCTCATATGAGTCATCAGACATCTTAATGCCGCTGCATGCCTGACAGAAAAATATCGGAGCTTCCCTGGCGAGGAACCCCCGAACCTCCGTGCCGGAATTTTTATCATCCGGCGGATCTGATAATAATACGGCGCACAGATCCGGCGCTATTTTATCAGGGTTGCGGAGCCTGCGCAGGAATTGTCTGTCAGAATCTGTGTCCTGCGGGCCGAGCGCGTCGGCAGAGCATGCATACGAGAAAGCCTTGTCAGGCCTGACAGAGATTTTTGCAGTCTGCTGGACAGAAAATGCAAGTTTCAGGCTGATTTCTGTGCTATTTTCAGTCAGAGCGGTATATGCTTTATGATGTAAAGAATGCGGATGACAGGGAATCTGCCATACGTATCCATCGTCCGGCTATGGAATTGCCACAGATATCTTTTAACGAACGCTCTCATACTGCTCAAACGGACACTGAAATGAAGAAAAAGAAGGATAAAACAAGCCTGGCTGAAGTGCACGAGAGGCTCAATAACCTTGAGCCGCTTCACATGCCTTCAGTAAAAGAGTTCCTGGAATTCGATTCAGACGGCGCCACACGTGAGTATGAGAAGACCTATCTGGCGCTG
Source organism: uncultured Pseudomonadota bacterium (assembly GCA_900317945.1). Lineage (GTDB taxonomy): Bacteria > Pseudomonadota > Gammaproteobacteria > Enterobacterales > Succinivibrionaceae > UBA2810. The sequence goes on along the minus strand of ONIT01000051.1, from coordinate 12,521 downwards.
CTGGACAGGGTCAGAGACAAGAACACTGACGAAAAAATCGCCTATATCAGGGAGTACGTGCCAAGCCTCCGAAGGCAGGTATCTCTTATGGCCAGCACCCATGACATGGTGTATACCAGTGAGACAGATGACGGTCTTGCCTTCATCCTTGTTTACCGTTATGAGCACCATATCAGCATATTTGATGATCTTGAACTGGAGATGACCAGGGAACCAGCCGAGGAGTATCTTTACAAACTGGCAAGAATTGAGATGAGAAAGGAGCGTGAGGCTGAAATGGAGTTCAAAAGAACTCATCCGGAAGAATACGAAAGGCAGAGAAGGATTAAGCTTGAAGAAGCAAAGGCCAGAGGCAAAAAATGCGCTGAAGATATTAAGAAGCTTTTTGCCGATATGCGACCTGAAGACTGGTTATAGTATGTGTGTATCCTTCCGTCTGTTTGAAGAGAGCAAGGAAGATCTTTAAAATTGGCATCTGGCTGAAGTGCTGAATTCTCAGCGGAGCAGATGCAGTGAAATCAGGAATTGTTGAGTTCAGGCCCTATAAGCCTGAGGACATGGAGCCCATCGAGGGGATAATTTCGGATACATGGGGCTCTGGGGAGAAGGAGCCGACCAACGCCGACATTGTCTACTCCAGGGTCTACATTGCCTACTGCCTCATGATCAGCACCTATGCGGAGACAGCGCTTATTGACGGGCGCCCCGTTGGAGTCGTGATGGCGAGGGACCTTTCCGTGAGGAAGCATTTCATCCTGAAGCTCGCCTTTTTCCTTCTTCGTAATTTCTGGCGCGTCCTGCGCCCCTCCGGCATCATGGCCCTCATCGCCCTCTACCGGATAGAGATCGCAAACCCGCAGGAGCTGCTCAGGGGCTGCCCTGAGTACGCCGGCGAGCTTACTCTTCTCATCATGTCGCCGGAGGCCCGCGGGCACGGCATCGGGAAAAGGCTCTACGCTGACGCGGTCAGATACCTCAATGACGCGGGAGCCGGCAGGTTTTTCCTCTATACCGATACGGAGTGCGGCTACGGCTTCTATGACCGCGCTGGGCTTGTGAGACGGAAGGAGCAGAAGATGGTCTACCGGATTGTCTCCGGCGTTGCCGAGATGACTGCCTTCATCTACGACTCGGTGAAGGACTGATTGATTAGAGAAGCGGGCGGCGATGGGTTCTTTCCGCCCGCAGCAGTGTTTATAAGGCCTCTGAGGCCCTACCTTACTGCCTCTGTGTCCCGAGCCAGCTCTCGGCCTCAAGTGCGGCGCGGCAGCCGTCGCCCGCGGCAAGGATTGCCTGCTTGTATACCGGCTCGCAGCAGTCGCCCGCCGCGAATACGCCGGGGATAGCGGTCATAGTGCGGTAAGTCTCATCCTTCCCCGTGACGATGTAGCCCTTATCGTCAAGCATTTCCTTAGGGAAGGGCTTCGTGCTCGGGATGTGCCCGATTGCCTCGAACACGCCGTCGCAGGCGATGTCCAGGGTCTTCCCGTCGGTTACGCTCCTGATTCTGATGCCTGTTACGCCGTCCCCTGGTGTTCCCAGGATCTCATCCGCGGTGTAGCCGAGGTGCAGGGTGATTTTTCCCTGCTCCGCAAGGGCGTACATCCGGTCGAGGCTGTATTTGTCGCAGCGGAAGCCGTCGCGGCGGTGGATGAGGTGCACCTCGCGGCAGAGCCCGGCGAGATAGATGGCGTCAAGCACCGCGGTGTTGCCGCCGCCTATTACGGCGGTTCTCTTCTTCCGGTAGAAGAAGCCGTCGCAGGTCGCGCAGGATGAGACTCCCTGTCCCCAGAACTCGGCCTCGCCGTTTATTGAAAGCCTGCGGGGAGACGCTCCGGTCGAGATGATTACGGCCTCCGCCTCAGCGGTTCCCTTCTCGCACTGCAGCGAGATGGCTCCGTCGTGCCTTGCGATGGCGAGCACTGTGTCATTCTGGAAGCGCACGCCGTAGCCAGCGGCCTGCTTCTTCATCTTGTCCATCAGGTCAAAGCCCGTGATTGGCTCCGGCTCACCCGGCCAGTTCCCGAGCTCCTGCGTCTCGGTGATCTGCCCGCCCTCGAGCGTGCCGGTTATCATCAGGGGACTGAGGCCTGCGCGGGCTGCGTAAATGGCTGCGGTATAGCCGGCGGGTCCTGCGCCGACGATGATGATTTTTTCCTTGTCTTTCTGCTCGGGCATGCTGTCCTCCTTGGTGATTTTCTGAGTTCCGGACTGCTATCTTAAAACATTTCTCAGGCGGTTTTCACTCAAAATCTGACCGGATAAAGTATAATCCCCGGACCAGTGCAGCTGGAAGCAATTCCTTCTTCCCTGATTTATCACGCGAACCCCACAATGGCTAACCAGAATTCTAAGTTGAGAAACAAAAAGCAGTCCGCTGCTGCCAGCAGAGCTGAGCGCAGGGACACAGGTATTGATCGCGAGAAGATCAGCAATGCCTCGCTTTCCGGCATGAAAAGGCTCGGAGAGGCGGTTTTCCTGATCATTTTCCTGCTCTGTGTCATATCGCTTGTCTCACTGATTTCGCATGATATAAACGATCCGAGCTGGACCCAGTCCAGGGCCCCGGATCAGACCATTGCCTCCATCCACAACAAGGTCGGCTTCGTAGGGGCCTATGTCTCCGACTTCCTGCTGTTCTGCTTCGGCCTAGCGTCATATGTGCTGCCGCTTGCCGTGCTCTATCTCGCGGCCTGCGTCTTCCTCCGGAAGTACACCATAAGGAGCATTGACTTCTTCACCGTGGGGCTGTCGCTTCTCGGCTTCTTCCTCATGTTCACCTCGGTCTGCTGCCTGCTCTCGATGCTCGATCTGAGGCCCTACGGCTCGTATTCCGCGGGAGGCGTGTTCGGCGCGGCCATCGCGAGCTGGGTCTCAGGCATGATGGGCACGGTCGGCGCGTCTCTCCTCTTCATTCTCATTTTCGCCATAGGGCTCCCTTTCCTCACCGGCATCTCCTGGACCGTAATCGCTGACAAGACCGGCGGCCTCGTCTGCGGGATCTTTGACTACGTCTCCGCGGTGCGCGAGAAGCGCCGGAAGAAGGCGGAGGAGCGCCTCGCGCAGCTCGAGAAGGAGCGTGCCATGCTGGCAGAGCAGGAGAAGGCCGCGGCTGAGGCCAGGATGAAGCAGGCCCGTGCCGAGGCCGAGCTCCGCCTGAAGCATGAGCAGGCTGAGGCAGAGCTCAGGCTCGAGCGCGAGAAGGCCGAGCTGCAGGCAAGGCTTGAGAAGGAGAAGGCAGAGATTGAGGCGCTGAAGCGGGGTGAGGCTCCAGCTCCGGCGGAGGTCCAGTCCGTTCCCGAGGGCCCCGCCCCTGAGCTCTCCTCAGATCCTCTTCCCTATGAGGGAGGCTCCAACGATGAGGAGAAGCACGGCTTCTTCTCTGGCCTTTTCAAGGGATTCAGGTCTGAGAGCGGCGGGGCTCCGGATGAGTCACCTGAAGCCGCGACAGCGGAGTCGGATCCGCTCTTCAATGATGATCCGATCATGGATCACGCCGAGAGGATGGAGCCCAGGAGCGCCAGCGTCGCGGGCTTTACCGTAACTCCCTCAGCTAATGACATCCACATTCCGAGAACTGCCGCTCCTGCCGTTCCCAAGGTCGCTCCTGCCGCAGCTCCTGAGGCCCGCACGGGAAGCTCTCCGTACGCGGCGGCACCTGCGCCGCAGCCTGCGGCTCCGGCCTCCTCTGGGAGAATAGGCTTTGAGAGCGTCAGCATGTCTCCCGCGCCAGAAGCCGCAAGGCCGGCAGCCCCTGCGCAGGGCGCGTACACTGCCCCTGTGACACGTTCAGAGGCATCTGCGGCCGAGTCTGACGAGTCGCAGCTTGAGAAGGAGGCGAGGTTCGGCTTCAGCCCGATGACAGCCGAGGAGCAGGCCATTGCCGACAGGACAGGAACTGAGGCCATGCAGGCTCCGGAAATCTCTCCCGCGCCTCTCCAGGGAAGCGGCTACACCGAGATCCCCCGCGCCGGAGGGCTTGACGCCTTCCGCGAGCCTGACGTGCGCCCGGCTGACCTTGGCGGCCATGGAAGCGGAGAGCAGCCTGCAGAGCCCGCGGAGAGCGCAGCCTCCGGCAGGCAGGGCCTCTTCGGCTTTGACGTAACTCCCGAGGATATTGCCGAGGCGCATGCGGCGGAGGAACGCTACAGAAGCTCAGGCCTCGCGAACTCTCCGTTCTCCGCGGCTCCTGAGGCTGAGGAGAGCCGGAATGAGAGGGAGGCCCCTGCCGCAGCGTCAGCGCCGCAGCCTGCCCCGGCGCCACAGGCTCCGGGCGCCCTGCCGATGCACCACGAGTCGCCCAACAGCTGGGGCCCGCTCCCCGGGATGGATCTGCTGAACCCCCTTACCGAGCATCACCAGACCATCTCCCCTGAGGAGATTGACTCTCTCTCCCGTCTTGTCGAGGAGAAGCTCAGGGAGTTCAGGATTACCGTGCAGGTCGTAGGCGCTGACTGCGGCCCGGTTATAACGCTTTTCAAGCTGCAGCCGGAGCCCGGCACCAAGTCATCCCAGATCACCAACATCTCGACCGATCTTGCGAGATCGCTCCTCGCGAAGTCGGTGCGCGTCCTGGAGATTATCCCCGGCACCACCTATATCGGCCTTGAGATCCCGAACAGGAAGCGCGAGACGGTCTTCTTCCGCGAGGTTATTGACAGCGAGAAGTTCAGATCGTTCCATGCGCTCCTTCCGATGGCGCTCGGCGTAGACGTAACCGGCAACCCGGTTGTCGCTGACCTCGCCGAGATGCCCCATCTCCTAGTCGCCGGAACAACCGGCTCCGGAAAGTCGGTGGGCGTCAACACCATGATCATGTCACTCCTCCTCTCCAAGACTCCTGACGAGGTGAGGTTCATCATGATCGACCCGAAGATGCTGGAGTTCTCCTCCTACAACGGCATCCCGCACCTCCTCACTCCGGTCGTAACCGACATGAAGCAGGCCTCGAACGCCCTGCGCTGGGCTGTGGGCGAGATGGAGCGCCGCTACGCCCTTATGGCGAAGACCGGCGTGAAGAAGCTCACCGAGTTCAACCGCAAGGTCGAGGAGGCGAGGATCGCCGGGACTCCGCTCCGCGATCCCACCTGGCAGTACACCGACTCGATGGACAGCGAGGCGCCGGAGCTCACGAAGCTCCCCTTCATCGTCATTGTCATCGATGAGTTCGCGGACATGATGATGACCGTCGGCAAGACCGTGGAGACCCTGGTCGCGAGGCTCGCCCAGAAGGCAAGGGCCGCCGGCATCCACCTCGTCATCGCCACGCAGTCCCCGAGAAAGAACGTCCTTACCGGACTCATCAAGACCAACATCCCCTCGAGGCTCTCGTTCTCGGTGCAGTCCAACATGGACTCCCGCATCATCCTCGATCAGGGCGGGGCCGAGAACCTGCTCGGAAACGGCGACATGCTGTTCCTGCCCGCGGGCAGCCAGTTCCCGATCCGCGTCCACGGCGCGTTCGTGCAGAATGCCGAGATTGAGCGCGTCACCGCCGAGTGGCGCACCCGCGGCGAGCCGGAGTATGTCGACGGAGTTACTGATGAGAACACAGAGGTTGTCCTTCCCGGAGAGAGCGGCGGCTCCGCGGGCAGAAGCGGCAGCGGCGGGCAGGATGAGCTCTTCGACAAGGCAGTTGAGCTGGTGAGCCGCCTCGGGCGCGTCTCCTGCTCCATACTGCAGAGGAACTTCGGCATCGGCTATCCGCGCGCCGCGTCGCTCATTGACGAGCTTGAGGAGGGCGGCATCGTCTCTGAGCCGAGGCAGAACGGCAGGCGCGACGTCCTCACGAGAAGGCAGGGCGAGTAGCCGCCATTGAGCCCCGCGCGTGGCGGGGCGTTTCTTCACCATACCAGGAGGGATCCCCATGAAACCAGCAAGGATTGCAGGCGCGGTCACAGCTTTCGCCGCAGCATCGCTTCCTGTTCTGCTTCCGTCAGCAGCTCTCGCGGATCCGGCCGGGGACCTCAGAAAGGACATCTCCCTCGTCAGGAGCTTCTGCTCGCCGTTCACGCAGAAAGTTACCGGCCTCAACGGGGAGACGGTGCAGGAAGGATCAGGCTCGGTCTGCGTCTCGAAGGAGAAGTCCTCCTTCAGGGTGGAGACGAAGACTCCGGACGAGAACCTTGTGGTCTCGGACGGGAAGAGCGTGTGGTCCTATGATCCCTTCATGCAGCAGGTCACCATCGCCTCGTTTTCCGAAATTGCAGGGAGCTCGCCGCTGGGGCTCATTGTCTCCGACTCCCCGGAGGTCTGGAAGAAGTACAGCGTAAAGCGTGTGAGCGGAGGCTATGAGCTCAGCACTGCAGAGGGCGGCGACCGCTTTGAGCTGTTTGTAGGCGGCGGCAGCATCGCGGGCTTTGAGATCGTGAGCCGCGACGGCCGCAAAAACAGCTATAAGCTCGGCGCCGCAGGACCTCTCGCGGCGGGAACTGCTTTCAGCTTTGAGATCCCGAAGGGCACAGAAGTCGACGACCGGCGCGGCAAATGACGGGCGATCTCTTTTCCTCTGGCACGAAGTTCTCTGACGATGCGGAGCAGGCCGGCTCTCCGGATGAGACCCTTTATGAGCCGCTCGCCTCGCGCCTGAGGCCCCGGAGCCTTTCCGACTACATCGGGCAGGAGCACCTCACCGGGGAGGGCATGCCGCTCCGGCGCATGGCGGAGAGCGGCCATGTCTCCTCGATGATCCTCTGGGGGCCTCCCGGGACGGGCAAGACCACGCTCGCGAAAATCCTTACAGCCCGTGTCAACGCCAAGTCGATAGTCATTTCCGCCGTAACTGCCGGCATAGCCGACATCAGGGAGGCGGCGAAGGAGGCGGAGTTCAACCGCGACCGCGGGCGCTCCACCGTGCTCTTTGTCGACGAGGTCCACCGCTTCAACAAGACGCAGCAGGACGCGTTCCTCCCGCTTATCGAGAACGGCACGGTGATATTCATCGGGGCGACGACCGAGAATCCCTCGTTCGCGCTCAACAGCGCGCTGCTCTCCCGCTGCCGGGTGTTCGTCCTCAAAAGCCTCAGCGAGGAGAGCCTCCTACGCCTCATCGGACGCGCCGTAACCTCCCCTGAGGGGCTACTTGACGAGAACATCTCGTTTGAGGAGGGCGTCGACCGCTCCCTGGTGTCGTTCGCCGCAGGCGACGCCCGGCGTCTCCTCAACGCTCTCGAGATCCTCTCCTCCATGGTGATCGCCGATGAAAAGGGACGGAAGGTCATCACGAAGGCGATGCTTGCCGAGTTTGTGGGCGTCCGATCGGCGAGGTTCGACAACGGCGGCGACCGGTACTATGACCTTATATCCGCGTTCCACAAGTCGGTGCGGGGCTCTGATCCTGACGCCGCGCTCTACTGGTTCGCGAGGATCGTGGCGGCAGGCGGAGATCCGCTGTATGTCGCGAGGAGGCTCATCGCCATAGCCTCGGAGGATGTGGGGACGGCGGATCCGAACGGGCTCAGGATCGCTGCGGCGGCCTTTGACTGCTTCACCAAGGTCGGACCGGAGGAAGGGCTCCGGGCCATCGCCGAGGCTGCCGTCTACCTTGCCACAGCCCCCAAGAGCAACGCGGTCTACCGGGCCTGGAACGAGGCCCTGCGCCGGGCGAAGGAGGAGCGGGACTATGACGTTCCGATCTACCTCAGGAACGCGCCGACTAAGCTCATGAAGGATCTCGGATACAAGGAGACTTACCGCTACGCGCACGACGAGCCCGGGGCCTACGCGTCAGGCGAGTGCTATTTCCCGGAGGAGATGAGGGGCACGAAATTCTACGAGCCTAGCGACCGGGGCTTTGAGAAGAAAATCAGCGCGAAGCTCGACTATTTAAGGGAGCGCGACCGCCTCTCGCCCGTGAGGCGCGTGAACGGCGTCCTGGTGCCGAATGACGCGGGCGGAGAGGCGCCAGGCGGCTCAGGAGACGGGGCATCCTGAGGAGAGCTTTTTATATTGTGCTTTTTGCCTGAAACGCTTAAGATTGTGCGGAAATTACGGCGCGGCGCGCGCATTAGGTTAAAGATGGAGAGACTTTATATGAGACCAGGCTTTATGAGAATTCCGGCTGCCGCCGCTGCGGCAGCGTTCCTCCTTGCCGCTTTGGAGGCGGCCTCAGCGGATCTCTATACCGATGAGTACGTCATCAACGAGACGAAAGAGGACATCGTGAAGCTCAAGAAGCTCCTCCCCTCAAAGAGCGCCAACGGCGTCACCCTGATGGACGTAACCTACACGGAGCCGGAGAAGGGCGCTGAAGGCAACGGCACCATCACCTACCTCATGAAGTTTGACTCCATAAGGAAGAAGGACATCCCCGATCTTGAGACATTCAGCAAGAGCGTTCAGGACAGTATGTGGCACATCAGCGAGCAGATCTGCGAGAACGAGGGCACCCGCATGAGAATCGATCACGGCATCGAGCTCTGGTACAGGTACGTCTCGCTCGACGGAGAGGAAATGATGACCGTCAAGGCAGCGGATCAGAGCACCTGTGAAGGTCTCGACAAACTTAAGGACAAAAAGCAGTCGAATTTCGAGCTGAAGGAATAGAGGCGGATGCCGCAGGGCGCGTAAGGCTATGCAGATTTCATCAAGGTTCACGGTGGCGGTCCATATCTTCTCCTGCATGGGGCACTTCGGGAGGGACAGGCGTGTCACAAGCGACTTCCTCGCATCGAGCATCGGCATAAACCCGGTGGTCGTGCGCAAGATCCTCTCCATGCTCCATGCCGCGGGGCTTATCGACGTGGCGCGCGGCACGGGCGGCATCACCCTTAAGAAGGCACCCTCGGAGATCTCGTTCCTCGACATCTTCAACGCGCTGGGGCTCATCGAGGACGGAAAGCTCTTCCACTTCCACGAGAATCCCTGCCCGAACTGCCCGGTCGGCGCAAGCATCCACGCAGTGCTCGACGGCAGGCTCGCCGGAGTGCAGCGGGCGATGGAGGCGGAACTTCAGAAATCCACCGTGCAGGACATCTTCGACGATACCGAAAGTATTATCAGAAGCAAAGAACATTCTTAGGAATTGTTAAAAAATAAAATTTAATTTTCTAATCTAGTCATTTCCCCTAAATATGCTATCATTGCAGCATGCGTGGAGATGATTATGCTTGACGAATCTACCAAAGTTTTTATCGGGAAAATGATCCCGCAGCTGGATGAGAAACAGAGGCGGATTTTCCTTGGCGGATTATCAGAGATGCTTGGCCGTGGCAGCGTGAAGGAGCTACACGAACTGACAAAAGTCTCTCAGGTCACGATCATTGAGGGGAAGAAGGAATGCGAAAAAATCACTCCCTCCCCTGAAGCCAGAAGCAGCAGGACAGCCGGAAATGTCAGGATACGAGCCGAAGGTGCCGGGAGAAAAACAGCCACAGAAAAATATCCTCAGGTTATCGATGAGCTTAAACTTCTGGTACAGGACCATACTGTCGGCAACCCGGAAGACCCGCTTTGCTGGACAACAAAAAGCTTAAGAAACCTTGAAGCAGCCCTGAAAGAAAAGAATATATCCATAAGCCATGTGACGATCGGCGGTCTGCTTGTGGGAATGGGCTACAGCCTTCAGCAGAACAAAAAGTTCACCGAGAGCGGAGATCCCGGGCCTGACAGGGATGCCCAGTTCAGATTCATCAACAATAAAGCCAAAGAATTCATGAGGGCAATGTACCCGGTCATCTCAGTTGACGCAAAGAAAAAGGATTATGGCAAGAAATCCGTTATTTTAAGTTTTTAACGCAAAGCCAATATCTGTCGCAGTTCCAGTCCATATTTCTTTACTTAATAATATTAAGGAGCAGGCTTGCAAAGGTTCTTCAGCCATTCTCTCAGGCCTGTATCATTCTCCCATTCGGCGTCCTGTATTGGAACCAGCTCCTTGCTTGCAGCTTCTATTGCTTCTCTTTTCAGTTTTGCATCAGCACGGGCATAGACTTCGGTTGTTTTCACGCTGACATGTCCGAGAAGATCCCTGATGTAGATAAGGTCAACTCCTGAGTTCACCAGATTCATGGCTGTGGAATGCCTGATCTTGTGGGGACTCATGTCATCAGGAATAAGATCAGGGTTCACCTTTCTTGCCATCTTGGAATATTTCCGAACAATATAGTCAATACCCTGACGCGTAAACTGCTGCTTCATGTGGTTGATAAAAAGCCAGTTATCAAGCTTTGACGGGTCTTCATAGCCCATGGCATGAAGGTACTTCTGTATTGACTGGACTATGGCTGCGTTAATGGGCACAAACCTGTTTTTCTGCCCTTTCCCATGTACCAGCAGGGTATATGGCTTGCTGAGAGAGATATCCTTCACCCGGATATTGATCAGTTCACTGACCCGTATTCCTGTCGTGTACATAAGCGACAGCATGACATAATCCCGAAGTCCCTCTTTCGTATCGACAGGTATCTGTTCCAGAAGCAGCCTGACACCATCAGCCTTGAGATAGGATATCTCTTTCTGAGGCCCCTTCTTGAGCGGGATCCCTAGGATCTTCTGATACTCAGGGAGGTACTCAGGACGTTCATACATCAGATATCTTGAAAAGCTGTTGATAGCTGACTGTCGCTGGTTCCTTGTTGAGATTCCTGCTTTCCTCTCTTTCTCAAGCCACACGTAGAAACAAAGAATATGCTCGTAGGTAAAATCCTTCAGGGTTATCGCGTCAGCAGGGATTTTCAGCTCACACGCATAATACTCAAGCAGAAAAACAAAGGCGTAACGATAAGACTCTATTGTCCTGGTGGTACTCCCGCGCACATTTACCATGTAATCCGTCAGATACCTGTTCAGGCATACGGCAAAATCAGTCCTTTTCATCGGCATGCTCCTTTCCGAAGATGTCATTGATGCTCGCTTCCCATTTCTTTGCGATGTACGGATATATGCTGACTGTAAGTCTCAGATACCGTTCGGTAGCATAGATTGTCTTGTGCCCGAGATATGTGGAAAGAACCGGCAAGGCAACATACAGATCCTTGCCGCTGTCGACCAGCTGCTTAAACGACTTTACCGCAAATGTATGCCTGAAGTCATGGACTCTTGGTCCTTTGTGTTCACCAAAGTATGGAATGCTGGCATGATCCAGGAACTTTCTATGAAAATCGTAAAGCAATCGCAAGCTAAGCCGATGCCCGTTGCGGCAGGAGAAGATATAGTCATTGTCAGACAGTTCATAGAAACGCCGATCAGCATACCGACTTAACAAAAATTTCAGCTCATCGGAAACAACAATGTATCTGGTGTTGTTGTTTTTGGTTTCGCGAAGGGCAATGATGCCTGCTTTCAGATCTACATCCTTTTTTCTTATCCCAAGAGTTTCATTAAGTCTTGTCCCGCAGCAGTAAAGTATGCGGAATAGCACAGGAAGCTGGATTCGGTTTTTCCTGTTTCCGCATTTCGGATCATAAGTGTCAACAGCCTCAAAATATCTTGAGATTTCATCATCCGTATAGATGTGCGGTGTGAATGTTGAAGGAAGCGATTTGATATCCTTGGGGATATATACGGAGTAGCCTTTCCTGCTGAGGTAAATCATGAAGTTCTTAACTAAATTGATCCTGTCATAATGACAGTACTCCGCCTCATCCGGTCTCTTTTCACCCCATGCTCTGGAATCATCTTCAGTAAAACTTATGTCGGTTATCCCACGGGCAGCGCAGAAGCGGTCAAATTTCCTCATCCTGTGGATATATGACTTCTCCATGAAACCTGATCTGACTTTATAGTCAATGTACAGGGTCATCTCGTCAGCCATCCCTGAAACATATCCATATTTATTCATAGGAACAGCCTCCGTCCGTATAGTAAGGTGATTTCAGCTCTGGCATTTTCAGGGTACAGGCTTTCAGGTTCTCGGTATCTACTTTCAGGTAGATCTTGGTTGTTTCCGTCTGCTGGTGACCAAGCACAGTGCTTATTACCGGAAGAGAGACATTCTTTTTAAGAAGGTTCGTCGCGAGACTGTGACGAAGCGAATGCGCTCCGTGCTTCTTGCCCTTCCAGCCTGTGATGTTAACTTTCTCAATGTACTTGCTGACAATCGCATGTATTGCTGGCGACTTCAAAGGTCTGCCATATTTTGATTGTTGTGCTGAAAGTATAATCTCCTGCCGCTCTGACTTAGGCCTGCCATGTCTCAGATAATCGATGACAGCGTTCCCGACTGAAGCAAGCAAGGGATATTCCACGGGAAATCCGGTTTTCTGCTGACTGAATCTGATGACATTTTTCTCCCAGTCTATCTGATCCAGGCGGAAGCCGGTTATATCGGAACTCCTCCACCCATACTGGGCCGCAAGCAACAGCACAAGATAGTCTCTTTTCCCGATAGCTGAGGATCTGTCCGGAGCATCGATAATTTTCCTGATTTCATCCTCCGTGTACGTTGTCGGAATGTCCGAATGTCTGTTCAGGTTGTCTTTCAGACGTGAATTTCCTAAAAATTGGGAATTTTAGTTTTTAATTTCCTTTCTCTTTTTGCGAGGTACACCTTTATCAGATCTCGGCTTGCGTGGTTTCGAGTC
>ONIT01000024.1:391-29019 GCA_900317945.1 uncultured Pseudomonadota bacterium | reverse complement strand
TCATGCCGGGGCATTCAGGAAAAGGATTTGACATGGGAACGTTTTCAAGGATCCTGGGGAAAAAGGAAGATGCCGCCCCGGGGCATGAGTTCAGCGGGAGCGATACGGTCTCCCTTACCATCGACGAGCGCAGGAGCAGCCGTCTCATCACAGAGACGAAGGACGGAACGAAGTGCGTCATCCTCCTCGAGCGCGGGCTGATTGTCCGCGGCGGCACGGTGCTCGGCGATGAGGACGGGAGCCTTCTCCTTGTCGAGGCTGCGCCTGAGGAGGTCTCTACCGTGAGGGCAAATTCTCCTCTGGAGCTCACCAGGCTTGCCTACCACCTCGGGAACCGCCATGTGCCTCTCGAGATCACCTCGGACTATCTCCGCTACCAGCACGACCATGTGCTTGATGACATGGTCAGGGGGCTCGGCGGGACAGTCGCGGAGGAGCAGGCCACCTTTGAGCCTGAGAACGGAGCCTACAGCCACCACCATCATCATGACGGGGATGATCACGATCATGAGCATCACCACCATCATGATGATGACGATCATGAGCACCATCACCACGATCACGACGACTAGTACATAAGGCGCTGGTCCCTGTGAGCATTACCTTCCGGGCCGGCGCTGTTTTCCGGGCATGATGCGTATGCTGTCTTTTTCACTTCTGAGTCTCTTCTCTCCTCTTCTCCCTACCGGAAGCTTCACCTGGTCGCAGGGCCTCGAGAAGGCCGTTGAGGACGGTATTGTGACTGACGCTGACTCACTGCGGGGGTGGGTGCAGGATGCCGCGGAGCGCGGCCTTGCCTTCACTGAGCTGCCGCTTCTCATCAGGATGAATGAGGCGCTCAGCAGAGGAGATGATGCAGCGTTCCTGCACCTTGTCTCGCTCAACATGGCAGTCAGGGCAACGGCGGAGCTCCGGCTCGAGGAGTACGAGAAAGGAAGGGCGCTTTACAGCATCCTCCCCTCGCTCGGAGTTGATACGTCCCTGTTCCCGGCATCAGGGCAGCCCTGGAAGAACAGCGGCTATCTGCCGCTCCTCTCGCTTGCCGCAGTGAGGCTCGGCATTGATCTTCACGACCTGCTCCGCGGCTTTGTCTTTGCCTATGTGGAGACCATGGTCATGGCAGGGGCAAAGACCATCCCTCTGGGGCAGAGCGCCGCCTGGAGGGAGATAACCGCAATCCTCGCGGATATCGGGCCCTGCATTGAAGGGGCTTACAGCGTGCCGGAGGATGAGATCGGGGCAGGGCTTGTGAGCTTTGCGATAGAGAGCGCGAAGCACGAGACGATGTACTCGCGCATCTACCGGAACTGATTTTCTATCGCCGGCAGGGAGAGATTTTCAGTGCCATGCCGGGGTTCTTGAGGTAAAGGAGCAAATATGAAAGGCAATCCGCTTCGTGTCGGTGTCGGCGGGCCTGTGGGATCAGGCAAGACCGCGCTGATTGAGAAGCTCTGCAAGGCGATGCGCGACAGATGGAGCATCGGGGTCGTTACTAACGACATCTACACCAAGGAGGATCAGCGCATCCTGACCGAGGCCGGCGCGCTTCCCGCGGAGCGCATCATCGGAATCGAGACCGGAGGCTGCCCGCATACCGCGATAAGGGAGGATGCCTCCATGAACCTCGCGGCAATCGATGATCTGCTGCAGAAGTTCCCGGATCTCGACCTCATCTTCATTGAGAGCGGCGGTGACAACCTGAGCGCGACGTTCAGCCCGGAGCTTGCCGACATAACCATCTATGTCATCGATGTCGCGGAGGGCGAGAAGATTCCGAGAAAGGGCGGGCCCGGCATCACGAAATCCTCGTTCTTCGTGATAAACAAGACCGATCTCGCGCAGTATGTCGGCGCAAGCCTCGAGGTCATGGAGCGCGACACCAGGAGAATGCGCCCGACGAAGCCCTGGTGCTTCACCAACCTCAAGAAGGAGGAGGGACTGCCAAATGTCATCTCCTTCATCGAGGACTATCTTAAGATCGGGAACTGATCCCAGAGGGCCGGTGAATGAGCCGGCTCATTTCCAGAAGGCCTTCACGGTGCCTGTTCAGTACAGCGGGAAGGTTTGCTCCTGCCTGTCCTGTGCCTGAGCTTTGATGCTGTGCGCAATTCTCCCTTAAGAGGCAAAGCACCGCGGCCTTCTGCATCAGGTGCCGGCACGGCGTTCATATCCCCGGCACCTGGGCTTTCTGTGGCATTTTCCGGACTGATGCTCAGGCATGAGCCTCAGGGCCGCACGTCTCCTGTTCGGGGAGTCCCGGTTGATGAACTGACATCGCTGTCAATGAAAATGCACTGCGCTTTAAGTATGATGACAGGACAGGAACGGCTCTCTCTGAAGGTGCCGCCTGCCACTGAAACTTACCGGAGGTGCGCGTCTTATGGTATACATCAGAGCACAGAACATTAAGAGGGACAGCAGCGGAAGAATAACAGGCGGCACCGCTTCGGTTGTCAGATCCGAGAGGGTCAGCACGGACTCCGGCAGCAGCTCAAGGCAGAAGGTTGTTGAGAGGCTCGGAAAGGTGCTTTTCCTGAGCGAAAACGGCAGAAGCGGGATATTCAGATCACCCACGAGGGGACTCGTGAGCTACAGCGCTGATACCGGAGCCTTCGGGCATGTGTCAGAGGATGATCCGCGGATCGCAGGCGCTGCCCGGCCTGACAGACCGTTCCAGCCTCAGGAAAATGCAGTCCATAAGGTGTTCGGCGACGCCTACCTCCTTCTCGGATTCCTGAAGGAGTGCGGCATGCTCCAGGTCCTCAGGGAGACGTTCAGGGATGACTCTGACTATGAGAGGATGCTCTGCCACCTCCTCTTCAATATCCTGAGGGACGGGGGAAACATCAGGTGCGATGACTTCACCGCAAAGTCCTTTGCCTCATCTGTGTTCCCTGACATCGATCCTGAGACTCTCCGCAAAGACTACGGGTTTTACTCCCTCCTTGGCGATACCGGGCTCAGGGCTGATTTTTTCGTGGCATTCGCCGGAATGATGCGGAAAAAGGACAAAGGCTTCGGCAGGGCCTGCTACGCTGATACGGTTTCACTCAGCAAAGGGTGCGCTGAGGACAGCCCGATCCGCAATATTGTCTACCACAGCGTCGATGAGATGAGGAAGGACATCAGCAGGGTTGCGCTGATCCTTGATGAGAAAAGCGGCCTGCCGCTCATTTTTTACTGCCTACCGCAGTATGAGCCCACCCCTGACAACATCTTCACCGTTATTGATGACGCAGCCATGGGGCTAGACATCGAGGTCGGGACTCTGGCCCTTGATGAGCTGTATGCCTCTGAGGATCTGTTCACAAGGTTCCACAGGGGAACAGAGATGAAAGTAATCTGTCCCATGCCCGACAAGGACGGGTATCCGTACAGGGATCTCTATCAGAAGCTCCAGAAGAAGATTTCTCTGAGAAGAGATGATTTCTTCGGCACTAAAGGCCTCTGTTTCGGATATCGCTGCGATGTGGAAATTTTCGGCGCAAAGCAGTATGCGTATGTGTATGTAAACCGCATGAAAGCACTTTCCGGGTTTTCAGACTTCTTCTCCAAGCACACCGAGGAATTCCATAAGCTCAGTGATGAGGAGGCGGGCTGGATCCAGGTGAAATCCGGCTATTCAGTAATGATATCGAATATCAGGACTGATCCAAAGGATCTCCTGAACAGGTATTTCAGCTGGGCGGAGCCTGACCGGGAGCTTAAGTCCGGCAGGGATTATCTCAGTGAGATGCCCTATAAGAATTGGGATGACCTGACAGTCCGCGGCAAAATTCTCTCAGACATCATAGACTCTGATGTCAGGCATTTCCTCAATGAGAAGCTCAAAGGCACCGCTCTCTCCCTGAGCGATGCCATCGGCAGGACCCAGTCGCTGATCTGCTGCGCTGACAGCACAGGGACTGTGACTGTTGATGCGCCATCTGAGCAGGTGAGGAAAATCTACGATATATTCGGCATAGGCGTGCCGCAGCTGCTCGACATGAAGAAATTCACTGAGGGAGTGATGCATCCAGGCAGATAGTTTGTTCCGCAATAGCCTGAGCTGGGAAACACTGGTGTGTTTCTTCAGCCGGCTCCATCAGCGCATCATCGGCGCAAAAGGCCGGGACACCGGATAATTTGAGGCTTTGTATGAAAAGAATTGCTCAGACAAGGAGCTTTACATCTCTGATTGATTCTGACTGCATTTACATCGATAAAACCAAAGAAATCAGCAGTCTCCTGATGCATGAAAGGGTTTTTATCTCAAGGCCCAGACGCTTCGGAAAGTCCCTTCTGCTTGACACCATAGGGACGCTGTTTGAGTATGGCACGGAGCCATATTTTCATGGAACCTGGATTTATGACAAATGGAAAGAGAAAAAATACCCTGTTCTCAGAATCAGTTTCCTGAGGTTCAGCTGTACTGACTATGGAAATTTCTGCAGGGATTTTGACAGGTGCATTGCCGGTTTCGCCAGACTTCACGGAATTGATTATGTTTCGCAGGACCGGCCGGCGAGTTCGATGAGCGAGCTGTTCGACTTACTGGAAATAAACAAGGTCAAAATTGTAATTCTGATTGATGAATACGATGCACAGCTGGCAGCGAACATAAACAATCCGGAATTATATGAATGCTTCCGGACTGCGATCCGTGAGTTCTACTGCGTCATAAAGGATGAGCTGCTTATAAAGTTCATCGGAATAACAGGCGTAACCAGATTAAAGGATGTATCTGTTTTTTCGGTCGGGTCTGATATTCATGATGCCAGCTATGATGCTGACGTTGCTACGATTACAGGGTTTACCGGTGAAGAGATCCGGAAATACTACGCTGATTACATTGATCTTGCTGTATCTCTTGAGAAGGGCATTGCTGAAGAGAATGTCACTGAAGAGCAGCGTGAAGAGCTTCTCGGCAGGCTTGCAGAAAACTATAACGGTTACTGTTTCGATGAGACTAACACGGCAAAAGTTTTCTCCACGTGGTCGGTAAGCAGTTTCTTTTTTGATCTATACAGGAAGCGATTCGTCTGTTTCGGTGAATACTGGTATGAAAATGGCGGAAGGCCGACAATTCTGCTGAATTACCTTAAGTCTCATAAATTTGACATAAGCAGCTATAACGACTGCATATATGCTGACAGCGATGACTTTCTGAATCCCTCATCGCTGCTGAATATGGATCAGACCGTACTTATGTGCCAGACAGGCTATCTGACACTGAACTCAAGGCTTGGTGGTTTTAATGATTTTAAAGTTTGCCTTAAGATCCCAAACAATGAGGTCAGGAAAGCTCTCGCTCGGTTTTTTTCATCCAGCGTCTTCAGCTCCTATATAAGAGACAATCCTGATTACCGGAGCATTTTCCGCAAGGCAGATGCCGGTACTGTAGTATCAGAGCTTAATGGATTGTTTAATTCGATAAGCTATGAAAAATATCCGGTAAAGAATGAGAAAGCCGTTCAAAGCTATATGCATGTATTCATGATGGGCGGAAATCTCCCGGTCAGAACGGAAGTTCAGTCGGCATCCGGCAGAGCTGATATTGTCCTGGAATATGACAGCCGCCGTCTGGTGCTCGAGCTTAAATATGCTGAAACAGATGCTGAGTGTGAGAAGAAGCTCCACGAGGCAATAGAGCAGATAAAGGACAGAAAGTACGGATCAACTCTGCCTGAGAAGCCTGTTATGAAGCTGGCGCTCGTATTCAACGGGGACAGCAGTGTGAGACAGTTTACTCACTGGGCGGAGGTCAAGTAGCTTTGCCTGAAAGTAATTTGCCGCATCAGGTTTTTCTTTCAGCAGGGGTATGAGCCCGCGAAGCCGGAGCGGTGATGCAGCCGGCAGGGCAGAGGCGTTTTTTGAAATGGATGCAGCTGAATTCGGCAGCCCGGATGTTTTTGCCATTGAATGCGCGATGTACAGAGATTCCCATGAGACCGAGATCAGCATGTTCATCGAAGGAAGGAACATACTTGAGTTTGAGCTGGACGGCAGAAAGCATACCGCCTGCTGGAACTTCGATGAGCTGACATCATGGCTCAGGCATTTTCTTGAGACCATGGAAGAGGATCCATACCCTGCAGCCTGCAGCAGCCGGTATGCTGCCGGCAAGGACACTGAGTCAAGAAACTTTGACTCCGACAATGAGGAAGTTTTTGATGCCTGGTATGACCGTTTGGATGAATGGAATCTCAGGCACAGATGGCATACTGCTTCTGACGGGGCGATTCTTGCGGATGTGTATTTTGAGCTCGCCGGAGATCAGGTGGAAATTTCGTGGAACAATGCGGATGCTGATCTTGATCCCGGCGTGAAGTTTTCCGAAATCACAGGCGGAGCATCAATAGACAGGACTCTTTTTGAAGAAACCGCCGGAGCCTTCCTGAATTTCTACGAAGCCTATTGGAGCAGCGGGGGTAAGGAGCGCCTGCTTTAAGCTGCGCTGACAGCGCGGCTTTGCTCCGGCACGGATGATCACTGGCTTATCTGCCTTTGGCAGAGGCCTCAGCTATTTTCCGGCAGAGCCTCGAAAGCCCGTCGGCTGACTTTACCGTGATCTGGATAATGTCCGGATCCCAGCCGATGAAAAGGTATCTGCTTCCGTTCTCAGAGAGCATCTTCCTGAACTTCTCATCCTGCTCAGGCGAGGTGTCGATAACGAGCTCCGGCCTCCGCCTTATGACCTCCTCGGTGTTCACTGCGCTGTAGGAGCCGGGGAGGTCAGAGAGGATATTCCTTGCCCCGCAGTCCCCTAGCATCCCGGAGAGGTAGCTCCCGCCGGTGGCCGCAATGAGCGGCCTGCTCCCTACCAGGAATACCGTCCCGATCTTCTTTTCTGTACGGTACCTCTCGCGGACCTCACCGAGCCTCTTCCGGAATTCCTCAGACTGCTTCTCAGCCTGCTCCTCATGCCCGGTGAGCCTCCCGAGGGTTATGAGCTCACCAGGGAGATCATCGAGGCTCTTCAGGTCAGCAAGATGGATTTTTATGCCGAAGCCAGTGAGCTTCTGAAGGCTTTCCGAGAGCGCCGGGAAGAAGGTTTTATCAGCCACGATGAGATCTGGCTTCCTTGCGGCGATTTCCTCAAGGCTTGCCTGCCCGGCGAAGGACACCGCTGGCAGATCCGGCCTTACGCCGATGTCGCGGGTGGCGCTGTCCACCGCAGTGATCTCGTCACGGGCGCCGACTGACGCGAGGTTCTCGGCGCTCTGCGGCGACAGTGCGATGATGGAGAGAGCCGCCGCGTCAGACGGGATTGAAGCCGTCAGCGCCGCTGAAAACAGGGCTGCTGCCAGCCTTTTTCTCATCTTTGCTGCCATTCTTCTTCTCCTCAACGCCTTTGTTCCCTGACTCCGGGACAATGCTCCCGCCGCGGTTTATCTCTGACTCATAGTCAGGCGCGGGGATGGTGATTACCTTGGGAGGATCGTAGTCGCTCCTCTTCTGTGGCGCCTTTCCTGAATCTCCGCCGATGCCAAGGAGGAGCGCGCTCTCGGTGATGAGGCAGAGGATTACGGCCATTGACGCGGTGAGGATCATCATCTTCCGCCTGTACATGCCGATGTAGGCGGCGTCAGGGTTGTTGTACCCTCCTGCAGCGGGGAAGCGGTAGACGTCGCTGCTCCCCTCATAGAACCTGGGACCGCCGAGGCGGCAGTCAAGCGTACGCCCCATGACTGAGAGCAGAACGCCGGTCGAGGGGCAGGGATGGGCGGTCCTTGCGGACATGAGGCCGTTCTTTACCGCAGAGGCTCCGTTCTTCATCATGAGGACGGAGAGAGTGAGGAAGAGCTCGGGCATTGACACGGCTCCCCTGAGCAGCGCCCCGAAATACCTCCCGAATACCGCGTTTCCGGGGAGCTTCTGGTTGAAGGCGCGCCCCATCACGATAAAGAGGAAGGCGATTACGGCGAAGTCGATGCCGGCGCCGAAGATTGAGCCGAACATGTACCAGAACGCAGGCGCCACGGTGAGCTCGCCGGTGGTGAGGATGACGCTCTCGGAGCAGGCCTTGGCCACGCCCATCTCGGAGAGCCGTCCGGTCTCGCGCAGGAGTATGGGCCTCACCTCCGCGCGCGCCTCGTCAAGCTTTCCGGCTCGGAGGGCTGCCTCAGTCCTCGCGGCAGCCTTCATGGTGCCCCTCACGTCGATGATGAGAATGAGGATGAGGTAGTCAAGCAGCGCGTCGTCCGGCGCTATCACGTGGAGGGCGGCAAGCGCGACAACGGCGAGCACGACAGTGATGATTATGAGCATGGCGGCAGAGACCTTAAGCTGGCTGCTGCTGTGCCCGGGGCGGTTGAGCTTCCTCCCTATGGCCTTTGCGGCAAGCTCAGTGAAGCGCCTTCCGTGCCCGCCGGTCCTGAAGGAGACGAGCGACACGGTGAGGTAGGCCGCAAGAAGCACTGCCCCCGGCGACTCGAGGTAGGGCTGTATGTCCTCAAATGTCATCAGATGCTCTCCAGTACGGTTCTCGTGATGATGGCGGCGTTCTCGGACGCGGTCGGCAGGAACTCCTCGAACTTCACCGGGCTCTCGCCGTTGGCGCTGTCAGATGCCGAGCGGACGATGAGGAACGGCACATTGAGGATGGTGCAGGCATGGGCAATAGCCGCGCCTTCCATCTCGCCCATGAGCGCGTCAGGGTAAATGGAGAGGATTCTTTCCTTCTGGCTGTCAGTGGAGAGGAACTGATCGCCGCTCACGATGAGCCCGCTCCTTACCGAGCGCCCGGGGAGGGCAGCACGGAGAGCCGCCTTGACGAGCCTTACGTCAGAGGTGAACCTGGGCTTGCAGCCTGCCATCTGCCCGGGCTTATAGCCGAATACGGTGAGGTCGGCGTCGTGATAGGCAACTTCAGTCGAGACAACCGCGTCGCCGATGCGAAGGTCCTTTGAGAGCGCTCCGGCGCTTCCGGAGTTGATGACGATGTCAGGATTCTCCTCCTTTATAGTGAGGACTGCGCTGACTGCCGCCGCGACCTTGCCGATTCCGGAGACTGTTACAGTAACGTCGTGCCCGGCAATCACGCCCCTGAAGCCGTCGCCGTGCGCCCAGTGGAATTCCTTTCTGTCAGAGAGCACTGCGGCTACAGCCTCGGCCTCTTCCTTCATCGCGCAGATAACGCATGCCTTCATCTCATTCTCCTCTTTTCCTGACTGCCTTTCACAGGCTGCAATTGTATCAGATCGGGCAGGTGTCAAAACACGCCCGCCATGGCATCCTGAATGGCTATCCATTATTCAGTCGGACTTAAGAAAATTAAGTTTTAAGTCCTTTTTGGTTAAAAATTTAGCATTTCAAGTTTTTATTTTTCGTTTCTAAAGATTTTTTTGATCTTTGGTATTGCATGACGGCCCTAAGGGCGTCAGAATGCGATTTAGATCAACATTCCGGGCTTTTGCGCCGGATAAATCGATGCCGGGCCAACAGGACCTGATGCTTGAGCGTCCCGACTTACTCAGATGCCGGTCCGGCCGTAATTACAGAGGATATATCATGTTGGAATCAGAGCTGCCAGTAAAACAGGGGCTTTATGATCCGGCGATGGAGCACGACGCCTGCGGCGTGGGTTTCGTTGCTCACATAAAGGGTCAGAAGAGCCACAGCATTGTAGAACAGGGACTTCTAATACTTAAGAACCTTACCCACCGAGGAGCAGTCGGAGCAGATCCCCTTATGGGCGATGGCGCGGGCGTCCTGATTCAGATTCCTGATCAGCTCTACCGCGACGATATGATCGCGAAGGGCGTAAAGCTGCCTGCGCCGGGAGACTACGGCGTCGGCATGATCTTCCTTCCCAAGGAGACCGCATCGAGGAAGGCCTGCGAGGAGGAGATCGAGCGCGCGGTAAGGGCTGAGGGCCAGGTTGTCCTCGGCTGGAGAGACGTTCCGGTCGACATGGACATGCCGATGAGCCCGGTCGTAAAGAAGACCGAGCCGGTAATCCGCCAGATCTTCGTTGGCGCGGGCGACAATGTCCTCGTAACCGACGCGCTTGAGCGCAAGCTCTTCATCATCAGGAAGCGCTGCTCCCATGCCATCAGGGCTCTCAACCTCGAGCACTGCGGTGAGTTCTATATTCCTTCATTCTCCGCACGCACCGTTGTCTACAAGGGACAGCTGCTCGCAGATCAGGTCGGCGTGTTCTACAGGGATCTCGCTGACGCAAGGTGCGTATCCGCGCTTGCGCTTGTTCACCAGCGCTTCTCGACCAACACCTTCCCGACCTGGGATCTTGCCCACCCGTTCCGCATGATCGCCCACAACGGCGAAATCAACACCATGCGCGGCAACGTCAACTGGATGAGGGCCCGCGAGAAGTCGGTCAGCTCCCATGTCCTGGGCGGCGACCTTGACAAGATCTGGCCGCTTATCTATCCGGGCCAGTCAGACTCCGCCTCCTTCGACAACGCTCTCGAGCTTCTCGTAATGGCAGGCTATCCCCTTGCCCAGGCAGTCATGATGATGATTCCTGAGGCGTGGGAGAAGAACGCCACCATGGATCCCATGCTGAAGGCCTTCTACGAGTACCATGCCTCCATCATGGAGCCTTGGGACGGACCTGCGGCAGTCGCCTTCACCGACGGACGCCAGATCGGCGCAACGCTCGACCGAAACGGCCTGCGTCCTGCCCGCTACCTCATCACCAAGGATGACACCGTCGTCATGGCCTCCGAGGCCGGCGTGCTGCCCATCCCCGAGTCGAACATCCGCCGCCGCTGGCGTCTTGAGCCGGGCAAGATGTTCCTCATCGATCTCGATCAGGGCCGCATCATCGGCAATGAGGAGATCAAGATGCAGCTTGCCAACGCGAAGCCCTACGGCGAGTGGATTGACAAGATCAGAATCCGCCTCTCCGACCTCAAGGGCGGCAGCGACGCAGAGCCTGTTCTCTCCGAGCCCCTGCTCAAGCTCCAGGAGGTGTTCGGCTACACCCAGGAAGACATCAAGCTCATCATGACCCCCATGGCGAGGGAAGGCCACGAGCCGGTCGGCTCAATGGGCAACGACGCGTCGCTTCCTGTGCTCTCCAAGAAGAACAAGTCGCTCTACCAGTATTTCCGCCAGCTCTTCGCGCAGGTTACCAATCCTCCTATCGACCCGATCCGCGAGGACATGGTCATGTCGCTCGTCTCCTTCATCGGACCGAAGCCCAACCTGCTCAACAGCTTCAACCTGAACCCTCCGGTAAGAATCGAGGTTCAGCAGCCGGTCCTGAGCCATTCCCAGATGGACATCATCAGGAACATCTCCGAGAAGACCGGCGGCAGGTTCAGATCATATGAGCTGGACATCACTTACCCCGTAGAGTGGGGCAGTGCCGGCATCGAGGCGCGCCTTGCCTCCCTCGAGGCTGAGGCAGAGGACGCCGTAAAGGGCGGCGCCAACATCCTCATCATCACCGACCGCCATGTAAGCCGCGAGCGCTTTGCGATTCCTGCGCTCCTTGCAACCTCCGCTGTTCATCAGCACCTGGTAAATGACGGCCTCCGCACCGCAACCGGACTCGTTGTCGAGACCGGCTCCGCCCGCGAGACTCACCAGTTCGCGCTTCTTGCCGCCTACGGCGCAGAGGCAGTCCATCCCTGGCTTGCAATCGAGACCCTCCGCTCCATGGCGGGCGGCGACGCAGAGCTCTTCGCATCCTATGAGAAGAACTACGTCAAGGCTATCGGCCTCATGCTCTGCAAGATCATGTCGAAGATGGGCATCTCGACCTACATGTCCTACACCGGCGCGCAGATTTACGAGGTTCTGGGACTCAAGAAGAGCTTCGTTGACCGCTACTTCCCGGGCACTGCCACGAGGGTTGAGGGCATCGGCCTCTTTGAGGTTGCCGAGGAGGCAATCAGGACCCACCGCGCTGCGTTCTCCAGGGATCCGGTCCTTGCCAAGATGCTTGACTGCGGCGGCGAGTACGCCTTCCGCGTCCGCGGCGAGGAGCACATGTGGACTCCTGAGGCTGTTGCAGACCTGCACCATGCAGTACGCACCGGCGAGCACGGAAATTACGAGATCTACAAGAAGTACGCAAAGATCATCAACGATCAGTCAAAGCGCCAGATGACCCTCCGCGGCCTCTTCACCATCAAGCCCCTGGGAGCTCCTGTGCCTCTTGACGAGGTTGAGCCCGCCACTGAGATTGTGAAGCGCTTTGCGACCGGCGCCATGTCAATGGGCGCGATTTCGACCGAGGTCCATACTGCCCTTGCGGTAGCCATGAACAGGATCGGCGGAAAGTCCAACACCGGCGAGGGAGGCGAGGATACCAAGCGCTTTGCTCCCATAACCAAGGAGACCTCTCTCCTTGAGGTCCTCGGCCCTGACGCAGTTGTCAAGGACATGCCGCTCCATCCGGGCGACAGCATCCGCTCTGCCGTAAAGCAGGTTGCCTCGGGACGCTTCGGCGTAACGACCGAGTACCTGGTCAACGCGGATCAGATCCAGATCAAGATGGCACAGGGCGCGAAGCCTGGCGAGGGCGGACAGCTCCCCGGAGCCAAGGTCTCGAAGTACATCGGCTACCTCCGTCATTCAATGCCGGGCGTAACCCTGATTTCCCCTCCGCCTCACCACGATATTTACTCCATCGAGGATCTGGCGCAGCTCATCCATGATCTGAAGAACGTCAATCCTTCCGCATCGATTTCGGTCAAGCTCGTTTCCGAGGTCGGCGTCGGCACTGTCGCAGCAGGCGTTGCCAAGGCCAAGGCTGATCACATCGTGATCTCCGGCCATGACGGCGGAACCGGCGCTGCTCCGCTCTCCTCAATGAAGAACGCGGGAACCGCCTGGGAGCTCGGACTTGCCGAAACCCAGCAGACCCTGGTGCTGAACCGCCTGAGAGGCAGAGTCAGAATCCAGGTCGACGGCCAGATGAAGACCGGACGCGACGTCGTTATCGGCGCGCTCCTCGGCGCTGATGAGTTCGGCTTCGCCACCTCCGCGCTCGTCGCGGAAGGCTGCATGATGATGAGAAACTGCAGCAAGAACAACTGCCCGGTCGGCATATGCACCCAGAGGCCTGAGCTCAGGAAGCGCTTCCCCGGAACTCCGGAGCACCTCATCAACTACTTCATGTTCGTTGCTGAGGAAGCACGCGAGATCATGGCAGAGATGGGCGTACGCCGCTTCAGCGACCTCATCGGCCGCAGCGACCTCCTCGAGAAGAACGAGGCCATCACCAGCTGGAAGGCCAAGGGACTCGACTTCAGCAAGATCTTCTACCATCCTCAGGTTGACGCCTCTGTTGCCATCAGCAACACCGAGAGCCAGGATCACGCCCTTGAGCATGTCCTCGACAGGACCCTCATCGAGCGCCTTGCGAGCGTGTTCGAGACCAGGCAGCCTGCCTCCATCGAGACTCCGATCAAGAACACCAACCGCACCGCAGGCGCAATGCTCTCCGGCGAGGTTGTCCGCAGGCTCGGAACCGACCTGCCTGATGATCTGCTCCATGTCAACCTGCACGGCGTTGCAGGACAGAGCTTCGCTGCGTTCCTCACCAAGGGCGTAACCTTCGAGCTCTGCGGCTGCGCCAACGACTATGTCGGCAAGGGCCTCTCGGGCGGCAGGATCATCTGCTATCCGTCAGCTGACTTCACCGGCAAGGCTGAGGAGAACGTCATCTGCGGCAACACCGTTCTTTACGGCGCAACCACCGGCGAGGCCTACTTCAGCGGCATCGCAGGCGAGCGCTTCGCAGTAAGGAACTCCGGAGCAACCGCTGTTGTCGAGGGCGCAGGCGATCACTGCTGCGAGTACATGACCGGCGGAACGGTCGTAGTGCTCGGAAGGACCTACCGCAACTTCGGCGCCGGAATGTCGGGCGGCGTAGCGTACGTCTATGACATCGACGGCAAGTTTGCCTCCAGGTGCAACCTGGGCCAGGTATCGCTTGAGCCTGTGCTCAAGGCAACCGAGCAGCCGAAGGACGGCAGGCATCTCGGCATGGCTGACGAGGATATTCTGAAGGGACTCATCGAGAGCCATCTCCGCTATACCCACTCCGTCAGGGCCAAAGAGATCCTTGATAACTGGGACGAGAGCCTCGGCAAGTTCGTCAAGGTATTCCCGAATGAGTACAAGAAGGCCCTCGCTGGCAAGGAGAACGCATAATGGGCAAGATAACCGGCTACCTCGAATATCCGCGCGTACACGAGGAATACGCTCCCGTGAAGGAGAGAGTGCTTCACTTCAAGGAGTTCATCAAGACGCTGCCCAGAGACAAGGCTGAGATCCAGGCTGCGAGATGCATGAGCTGCGGAACCCCGTTCTGCACCAATGCCTGCCCGCTGCACAACGTTGATCCTGACTTCAGCGACGCGATCTACAACAAGAAGTGGAAGGAGGCCTATGACATCCTCTCATCCACCAACAACTTCCCTGAGATCACCGGGCGCATCTGCCCGGCCCTCTGCGAGGCGTCCTGCGCCCTTGCCTTCAATGACGAGGCGACTGGCAACAAGTCAATCGAGCGCTCGATCATTGACCACGCCTGGGAGGACGGCTACGTAGTTCCGGAGCCGTCACCGGTTAAGACCGGCAAGAAGGTTGCGGTAATCGGCTCCGGCCCCTCGGGGCTCGCCTGCGCGCAGCAGCTCGCGAGAGCAGGCCATGACGTTACCGTCTTCGAGAAGAATGACAGGATCGGCGGCCTGATGAGGCTCGGCATCCCTGACTTCAAGCTCTCCAAGGCGCTCATCGACAGAAGGGCTGAGCAGATGAAGCAGGAGGGCGTAACCTTCGTCCTCAATACCTTCGTCGGCAAGGAAGGCGAGCTCCCGCAGGGCGTACACTGCGACGCCACCAGGAGAATCGATCCTGCTGAGATCATGAAGGACTTCGACGCTGTCGTCCTTTCGGGCGGCTCCGAGACTCCCCGCGACCTCAAGGCTCCGGGACGCGAGCTCAAGGGAGTGCATTTCGCCCTTGAGTACCTCATCCCCCAGAACAAGGAGGACTCCGACGGCACCGCATCCCCGATCAACGTCAAGGACAAGACCGTCGTCGTCATCGGCGGCGGCGATACCGGCTCTGACTGCGTCGGCACCGCGCTGAGGCAGGGCGCAAAGTTCGTTCACCAGATTGAGCTCTTCCCGGAGCCTCCCCGTGAGCAGAACAAGCTCCTGACCTGGCCTGACTGGCCGAGAATCCTCCGCACCTCGAGCTCCCATGAAGAGGGAACCGAGCTCGGACGCCTCGACAGGCTCTATGCCCTCAACACCAAGGCGTTCATCGGCGAGAACGGCAGCCTGAAGAAGCTCCGCCTCTGCAAGATCAAGCTTGAGAACGGCAGGCCGGTTGACATCCCGGACACTGAGTTCGAGATGGAGGCTGACTACGCCTTCCTCGCCATGGGCTTCCTGCACCCGACCGACCTTACCCTTGACGGCTTCGGTGTCGCGAAGGACAAGCGCGGCAACGCTGCGGCCACCTATGAGCTTGACACCGGCTTCAGGACCTCGGTTGACAAGGTCTTCGCCGCCGGCGACATGAGAAGGGGACAGTCCCTGGTCGTCTGGGCAATCAGCGAGGGAAGGCGCTGCGCCCGCGAGGTTGACCGCTACCTGATGGGCGACTCCTGCCTGCCTCCGTTCTGATGAGGCACTGAGCCCCGTCCCCGGGGCA
Source organism: uncultured Pseudomonadota bacterium (assembly GCA_900317945.1). GTDB lineage: Bacteria > Pseudomonadota > Gammaproteobacteria > Enterobacterales > Succinivibrionaceae > UBA2810. The sequence continues at coordinate 13,392 of ONIT01000024.1, read as the reverse complement.
TGAAAAGAGAGGGCGCACGGTTCCTGCCGCGCGCCTTTTTTTTGTTTCTCCTGACGGCAGCAGCGGATTAAAAAATAATCTGTTATGGAGCCGTGCCCGCTTTTTTTATGTATTTTGTTCAGTTATAATCCGATTAAGGCGTATTGGGCAACTTTCAGGAGATTTTATGGCGGATTTTGAAGAGCCGTATGCGGTAGTCAACGGCCAGCGCTTCACCTTAAACTTCCTGTGGCATCTCAACGATGCGCAGATCCGGTATCCCTCTCCGTACCTCCCGAAGATCGAGAGCATGGTTTTCTGGGACAGGCTCGACAGCAGGGAGAGAAGGCGCATCGAGGGCTATTTCGGGCCTGACGGGTTCTACACCATTACCGCCAACTTCCCAGACTTTGTCTACCGGGCATTCCTCCGGCACGGCACCGCGGAAAAGGTTGATCTGCAGATGATGGACACGCTCCGCGAGTGGAAGAGGCTGCCGGACAACGTAAAGCTTATTCTCAAGCACCGCTATTTCGATGACGATGGATTCCTGAAGAGCGATGCGGTCAGGGCCTGATCTGAAGCCTGCGCTGTGAATACTGAAGGGCGTCTCACCTCAGCGTGCGGCGCCCTTTCTTTTTGTCCGAAGAGGCGGAAAGAAGGCAGAAAGCGGGCAAAATAAAACGCGGTGCCTTGCGGGCATCGCGTTCGAAAATCTTTGGATGACGGCTTTTGCCGGACATCCGCGTCAGGCCGGAGATTACTCTACGACTTTAACGTTTGCAGCACGGTTGCGGCTGGGATTCTTCGGATCCTGCTCAACGTCGAAGGTTACTTTCTGGTTCTCCTCGAGCTTGCGGAATCCCTTTGACTGGATGGCAGTGAAATGGACGAATACATCGCCGCTGCCGTCGTCATTGGAAATGAAGCCGAAGCCCTTCTCATTGTTGAACCACTTTACAGTACCAGTACTCAAGGTCTTACTCCTAACAGTGTGAAACATACAGCACGGTCTCACGCCTGGCCGAAGGGACCTGACATAACGCCGAGCTTATAACAATTATAGCGTGAATTTATCACAGAGCCGATAATTTGCAACAGATATTTTTCTCGCCTTTTGTAAATTTTCCGGTAAGTATTTATGGTGCTGGCACGAATTTTATGACATGAACGATCCGCTGAGATCCGCCATTTGGCCTATGCCTCAGAAGGCTCATTGTTTCTTACCTGCGGCCGCATCTGCTAAAATCACCATCTGGTTCCGGAGGATTATCAGCATGAGAAAGCGTCATATTGTCCCGCTTGCGGTTATCGCACTGATGGCTGCGGCGAGCGTCTTTGCCGTTCTGCACTTCGATGAGCTGCAGGAGAGGATCTATGACGGCAGGAAGGCATCGGAGAGAAGCGCCCTTAAGGATCCGGTTTTCGCCGACGTCGAGACCGGCAACTTCTTTGCCTGCGGCCTTACCACCTCCGGCTACGTCTACTGCTGGGGCGACAACCATTACGGGCAGCTCGGGACAGGAAGCTACACGGAGCTGAGCGATCAGCCCAAGCTCGTTGTTGACGCCGGGGGCTTCGTCAACGGCCATGTAACGAGCATCACGACCGGGGATTTCCACACCTGCGCCGTCTCGGACGGCACCGCCTACTGCTGGGGCAACAACATGGTCGGTCAGCTCGGATCAGCATCGGCCGGGCAGACCAGCAACGTGCCGGTCCCCGTCGATCCGTCCGGCTCCTTCCTCAGCAAGGAGGTCTCCGAGATCCGGGCAGGCTACATGCACACCTGCGCGGTCGAGAAGTCCCAGGTGTTCTGCTGGGGAAACAACGGCTGGGGGCAGACCGGGCAGCCGGTCTCGAAGCAGGGGCCCTCTGCTTCCTCCTCGGTGCCGGCCCCTGTGCCGAATGTCCCGGGCGGCTTCGTGAACTCCGACATCTCGAAGGTCGCGGCTGCCGACAACTTCAGCTGCGCCGTATCGCTCGGCAAGCTCTACTGCTGGGGCAACAACCAGAGCGGGCAGCTCGGGAACGGCTCGTTCGAGATGAGCAGCCAGCCCTCGCTCGTTAAGAGCCTTTCTGGAACTGACGGCTCCTTCAAGAATGACGGGCACATCACTGACGTGGCGGCGGCCTCCGGCCATGTCTGCGCTGTCGAGGACGGGCAGGCCTGGTGCTGGGGCAACAACGATCAGGGGCAGCTCGGCACGGGCTCCCTGGTGAGCAGCATCGAGCCGGCGCTGGTCAAGGACAGCCTCAGCACCGAGGGCAGGGTGATGTTCGCCAACAAGGACATTGTCGGCATCTCCACCGGCATTCTCCACACCTGCCTCGTCAACTCGTCCGGGAAGAGCTTCTGCTGGGGCAACAACGTGCACGGCGAGCTCGGGCGCGGCACGGTTGACACCGAGTACCATCCGGTTCCCGCCAAGGTCGCGGAGGGCAGGCGCCAGCGCGGCATTGCCTTCACCAACAGCGGCGTAACGCGCGTGAGCGCCGGCATGGGCAGCACCTGCCTCGTCAGCGCCGGGAGGATTTTCTGCTTCGGCTACAACTCGAGGGGCCAGCTCGGCACCGGAGAGCACGGCCCCGGCACCGATGAGCACCTGCCCGCGGTAATCAAGATAAAGTAGCGCGCCTCCTTCGCTGATCCGCTCCGGATCCGCACTGAAAAGCGGAAATGAACAAAATTTGACAGTTAGGTTAAGTTTTCAGTGCTCTGTATTGTGGATAATCCCGCTCACTCAATATAATAGGCTGACGGGATGACTCATTACGGAGCGCAGCGATGATTAACAGGGAAGCAATACAGGACACCATGGCTTTGGTGCTCGCCGGAGGGCGCGGCAGCAGGCTCAAGGAGCTCACCCAGACCAGGGCGAAGCCCGCGGTCTATTTCGGCGGCAAGTTCCGCATCATCGACTTCGCGCTCTCGAACTGCGTCAACTCCGGCATCAGGCGCATCGGCGTCGTAACCCAGTACAAGTCCCACTCGCTCCTCAAGCACCTGCAGGCCGGCTGGTCGTTCATGAGGAACGAGATGAACGAGTTCATCGACATGATGCCCGCGCAGCAGCGCCTCGATGAGGTCCACTGGTACCGCGGCACCTCTGACGCGGTCTACCAGAACCTCGACATCATCAGGGAGTACCACCCGAAGTACATCCTCATCCTCTCCGGAGACCACATCTACCGCATGGACTACTCCGTGATGCTCGAGGAGCACCTCGCGGGCGACAGCCCGGTCACCATCGGCTGCGTCGAGGTTGACAGGGATGAGGCAACCAAGTTCGGCGTCATGCGCATTGACGAGACCGGGCTCATAAAGGATTTTGTCGAGAAGCCCAACAGTCCGGCCGAGATCCCGGGAAAGCCCGGCCGCTGCATGGCATCGATGGGCATCTACCTCTTCAACGCGGATTTCCTCTACCAGGTCCTGGAGGAGGATCAGAAGGACGCCTCGTCAAGCCGCGACTTCGGGCGCGACGTAATCCCTAAGATGGTGAAGCTCGGCCTCGCCCGCGCGCACTCCTTCGAGAAGTCCTGCGTAAGGAACGCCGCGAAGACCCAGAACTGCTACTGGCGCGATGTCGGGACCATCGACTCGTTCTGGGCGGCGAACCTGGACCTCGCCTCGGTCATGCCTGATCTCGACATCTACGACAGGCGCTGGCCCATCTGGACGAACCAGCTGCAGCTCCCTCCCGCGAAGTTTGTGCAGGACATCGACGGCAAGTACGGCGTCGTCAGGAACTCCATCATCTCGGGAGGATGCGTAATCTCGGGATCTGACGTCTACAACTCCGTCATCTTCCCGCAGGTCCGAATCCACTCCAAGTGCTCGCTTGAGGGCGTCGTCGCCTTCCCGCAGGCAGTCTTCCACCAGCGCTGCGAGGTGAGGAACGCCATTGTCGACAAGCACTGCGTGCTGCCGCCGGGGTTCAGGGTCGGCTTCGACAGCGAGTGGGACAAGGCGAACTTCCCCGTGAGCAAGGGCGGCATCGTCATCGTAACTAATGAGGCCATGAAGAGCCTCAAGGAAAGAAGGCCGGATCTCTTCGAGGCAATCCCTCTCAAGCAGAACCCGAACCGCCCGAAATAGCATCATGGCCTCCGCCTCAGAAAGCCGCTCTTCCCGCACCGGGGAGCGCGGCTTTCTCATTGCCGGACAGGCCCCGCCTCCTGCTTGCGCGCGCCCCGCGTCTCTTTACCTATTCACGGCGCTACGTGTTAAAATTGCACGGATATACTGCGTCCAATGAGAGCATGATTTAAAAGTTTAATCCCGGAGTGTTTATGCGAGTATTGAAGTTTGGCGGAACGTCGGTTGCCGATGCTGAACGGTTCATCACTGTTTCCGATATCGTTGCCGGCACACGAAGGCAGACTCCCGTCGCCCTGGTGCTTTCGGCTCCTGCCGGGATAACAAATTACCTTGTAAGCCTCGTCAGGAAGACTGTCGCCGGCGAGGACGCCTCTGACATCCTGCAGAAAATCAGAGGCGTATACGGCGAGATAGTCGCCGGGCTCAAGAAGGCGTTCCCGAACCTCGCTGACCAGGTCCTCGCTCAGCGCGAGAAGACCGAGTTTGACACCATCGAGCGCCTGATGAAGGGCATCACGCTCCTCAGGGAGTGCCCGGATGACGTCGAGGCTGTCATCCTGAGCCGCGGCGAGGCGCTCTCCATCGCCATCATGAACGAGCTCCTGAAGGCAAGGGGCATCGAGACCGAGATCATCGAGCCGTCAAAGTGCCTGCTCACTGAGGGCGGCATCCTTGAGTCTGAGGTCAACATCAGCGAGTCAAGGAAGCGCATCGAGGCGCTTCACCTCAGGTTCTCCGGGGTTGTTCTGATGGCCGGCTTCACCGGCTGCAGCAAAGACGGGCAGCTTGTCCTTCTCGGAAGGAACGGCTCCGACTACTCTGCGGCCTGCCTTGCCGCAATCCTGGGCGCCGAGCGCTGCGAGATCTGGACCGACGTGGACGGAGTGTACAGCTGCGATCCGAGGCTCGTGTCGGACGCCGAGCTCCTGCAGTCTATGTCCTACCGCGAGGCCATGGAGCTCAGCTACTTCGGCGCCAAGGTCCTCCATCCGCGCACCATCGCGCCTATCGCGAGGTACCACATTCCCTGCCTCATCAAGAACACCCTGAACCCGCACGGTGACGGCACGCTCATTACCGAGAAGGGATCTGACCGCTATCCGATAAAGGGCATCAGCGACCTCGACAAGATGAGCCTCATCAATGTCTCCGGCCCCGGCATGAAGGGCGTGGTCGGCATGGCCGGCCGAATCTTCAGCTGCATCTCAAGGGCCGGGATCTCGGTTGCGCTCATCACCCAGTCCTCCTCGGAGTACTCCATCTGCTTCTGCGTCCACACCGCTGAGCGCGACAGGGCAGTCGAGGCCCTCCATACCGAGTTCGTGCTTGAGTTCAGGGAGAAGATCCTCGATCCGCTCGACGTGCGCGACGGCATGGCCATCATCAGCGTCGTAGGCGACGGCATGCGCACGAGGCGCGGCGTCTCCGCGAAGTTCTTCAAGGCTCTCGCCCAGGCCAACATCAACGTTGCGGCTATTGCCCAGGGCTCAAGCGAGCGCTCCATCAGCGCTGTTGTCTCCTCTGACAAGGTGAAGAGCGCCATCCGCGCCTGCCACCTGAGCCTCTTCCGCACTAAGCAGTACATCGACCTCATCCTGGTCGGCATCGGCGGCGTAGGCGGCGCCCTCCTTGATCAGATCACGAGGCAGCAGAAGGTCCTCGCGACTCAGGGCATTGACCTCCGCATGGTCTGCCTCGCAACCGGCCACCATATGGTGATGGATCCTGACGGAATCGACCTCCACTCGAACTGGCGCGAAGGCTTCAACGCCTCCGAGGGCGGCTTCAATTACGACAAGGTGCTGAAGATGGTTACCGACAGCCATCTCATCAACCCGGTCATCATCGACTGCACCACCTCCCCGGAGATCGCGGGAAGCTACGAGAGGTACCTCCTTGACGGCTTCAATGTCGTAACGCCGAACAAGAAGGCCAATACCGGCACGATGGACTACTACCGCGCGCTCAGGAGGGCATCGCTCCTCACGAGGAGGAAGTTCCTCTACGAGACCAACGTCGGTGCAGGGCTTCCCGTAATCGAGAACCTGCAGAACCTCATCCGCGCCGGAGACCGGCTGCTCCACTTCGAGGGCATCCTCTCGGGATCGCTCTCCTACATCTTCGGCAAGCTCGACGAGGGCCTCTCGTTCTCCGAGGCGACAAAGACCGCGAAGGAGAAGGGCTTCACCGAGCCTGATCCGAGGGACGATCTCAACGGCATGGACGTCGCGAGGAAGCTCCTCATACTTGCCCGCGAGTCAGGATTCGTGCTCGATCTCGACGATGTCGACTGCCAGCCGGCGCTCCCTCCCGGGTTTGACGCCTCAGGCTCCGCCGAGGACTTCATGAAGAGGCTCCCCGAGGCTGACGCCTGGTTCCGCGAGCAGGCGGAGAAGGCAAAGGCCGAGGGCAAGGTCCTCCGCTATGTCGGCCAGATCGACGAGAACGGCCACTGCAGGGTCTCAATACTTCCGGTAGACGAGAAGAACGCTCTCTACCGCGTGAAGGACGGCGAGAACGCGCTTTCCTTCATCACCAACTACTATCAGCCGATCCCGCTCGTTCTGCGCGGCTACGGCGCAGGTACGCAGGTTACTGCCGCAGGTGTCTTCGCTGACGTTCTGCGTACCCTTAACTGGAAACAGGAGGTCTAATGGCAGTCAAGGCATACGCCCCGGCATCAATCGGCAATGTAAGCGTCGGATTCGACATACTGGGAGCGGCCCTCACGCCGGTCGACGGCACGCCGCTCGGCGACACCGTAACGATTGAGGACTCTGACACTGAGTTCTCGCTTGTCCAGACGGGAAGCTTTGTCTCGAAGCTCCCGAAGAACCCTGACGACAACATCGTGACCGACTGCTTCAGGGTCTACCGTGACGCGCTTGCCGCCAAGGGGCAGAAGACCAGGGGGCTCCGCATGACTCTCGAGAAGGATCTCCCGGTCGGATCAGGCCTTGGCTCGAGCGCCTGCAGCGTCGTCTCGGCGCTTGCCGCGCTCAACGCCTTCCATGACCACGCACTGAGCGAGGATGAGATCATCCGCCTCATGGGACAGGAGGAGGGCAAGATCTCCGGTTCCATCCACTATGACAATGTCGCTCCCTGCTATCTCGGCGGCATACAGCTGATGCTCGAGGACTGTGATGAGATTTCGGAGAGGATCCCGGATTTCTCGGAGTGGTACTGGGTCTCCTGCTACCCAGGCATCGTGGTGAGCACCGCTGCCGCGAGGAAGATCCTCCCTGTGGAGTATCCGCGCTCGACCGCCATCAGGTTCGCCTCGAACGTAGGCGCCTTCATCCATGCCTCCCACTCCGGGAACAGGAAGCTTGCCGCGAAGTGCCTTGTCGACATCATCGCCGAGCCCTACAGGAAGAGCCTCATCCCGGGATTCGATGAGGCAAGGGCGTATGCCATGTCGAACGGAGGCCTCGCCTTCGGCATCTCCGGCTCCGGCCCCTCAATCTTCGCCGTAACCGAGAGCATGGACTCAGCGAAGAATATCGAGTCATGGCTCAAGTCAGAGTTCATACAGAACTCCGACGGCTTCTGCCACATCTGCAGGATTGACCGCAGGGGCACCGTCGTAACCGAATGCTAATGTAATGCCCGGGATCCGCCCCTGAGAGAGTCTCAGGGGCATTCCGGCTTTTGATTTTTCCGCCTGGACAGAGTCCAGGACAACTCTCAGGGAGTTTGCCAAGCATGCAGCTTTACAACATCAAGGATCATTCTGAAAAGGTTTCCTTTTCCCAGGCTGTCCGCCAGGGACTGGGCCGTCACCAGGGACTTTTCTTCCCCTCTGAAATCACTCCGATGGATGACATCGACGGCCTTCTCGACCTTCCGTTCGTGGAGAGATCCCAGAAGATCCTGCGCCACCTCATCGGCAGCGACGAGATGCCCGGCCTTGAGGAGGCGGTAGCATCCGCGTTCTCCTTCGGCGCTCCTCCAGTTGTAAGGATTTCGGACCAGGTCAGTTCCCTCGAGCTCTTCCACGGCCCTACGCTCGCGTTCAAGGACTTCGGCGCCCGCTTCATGGCAAGGTGCCTTGAGCAGATCGCCGGCGACAGGAAGATCACCATCCTGACCGCAACCTCAGGAGACACCGGCGCCGCTGTTGCCCATGCCTTCTTCGGCCTTAAGAACATCAACGTCTGCGTGCTCTATCCGAAGGGCAAGGTAAGCCCGCTGCAGGAGAAGCTGTTCTGCACTCTGGGCGGCAACATCAGGACTGTCGCCGTGCGCGGCACCTTCGATGACTGCCAGGCCCTTGTGAAGGAGGCGTTTGATGACGAGGAGGTCAGGACCGGAATCGGCCTCAACTCCGCAAACTCCATCAACATCAGCCGCCTGCTCGCCCAGGTCTGCTACTATTTTGAGGCAGTCGCGTCGCTCCCTGCCGAGCAGAGAAAGTCGGTTGTCTTCTCGGTCCCGAGCGGCAACTTCGGCGACGTTACCGCAGGCCTCATCGCAAAGGCCCTGGGCCTTCGCGTAAAGCGCTTCGTCATCTCCACCAATGTCAACGACACCGTTCCCCGCTACCTCAGAACCCGCGTCTGGGATCCGCATGAGACCGTTCCGACCCTCTCCAACGCCATGGACGTCAGCCGCCCGAACAACTGGCCGCGCGTTGAGGAGCTCTTCAAGGTAAAGGGATGGGATCTCGGAGACCTCGCAAGCGGCATGAGGACCGATGAGGAGACCAGGGCCGCCATGAGGAAGATCCTCGCTGACACGAAGTATGTAAGCGAGCCTCACGGCGCCATCGCCTGGAGCGTCCTGCAGGACTTCCTCGGGAAGGGCGATCAGGGAATTTTCCTCGAGACCGCAGCTCCCGCCAAGTTCAAGAGCGTTGTCGACGAGATCCTCGGAACCGACATTGAGCTTCCTGAGGCGCTTGCCTCAAGGGCCAATATGCCTGTTCTCTCTGACGAGATGGATCCTGACTGGAAGGATCTCAGGGCCTACCTTCTCAGGAACGAGGCCTGAAAGGCTCCTGCATCCCGGAGGTGTGACTTATGATTCTCGACTTTTTCAGACGGCTCCACGGACTTGTCAGCGATGACGGCATCAGGGTCTACGCTCCTGTGTCAGGAAAAATCCTGCCGATTGAGGACGTGCCTGATGTGGTCTTCTCGGAGAGGATCGCAGGCGACGGCATCGCCATCAAGCCGGAGGGAGACAAGCTGGTAGCCCCCTTTGACGGGACAATCGTCCAGGTGTTCGAGACCAATAACGCCTTTGCCATCCGCTCGGAGAAAAACATCGAGGTGCTGGTGCATTTCGGCATCGACACGGTGGATCTGAGGGGAAAGGGATTCAAGAGGCTCGCGGAGAGCGGGCAGAAGGTCCACAAGGGAGATCCGATCATAGGATTCAACCTTAAGGAGCTGGAGTCCTCAGCCCATTCGACGGTAACCCCGGTTGTCATCTCCAACATGGGAGAGCTCGAGATCGACCGCCTGAACAAGGCGGACGGCGACGCTGTCGCAGGAGAGACTGCCGTGCTGACTCTCTTCCTGAAGGAGCAGAAGGAGGACGCATCAGCCGCTGACGCGGCAGCTCCGGCTCCTGCTGAGGACGAAGAGGCCGGCAAATGAGGCTATTTCAGGCGGCGGCCGTTCTTCTGCTGCTCATCTCCTCTGCGGCCGGGGCTGCAGACAGCTACCAGGAGCGGAAGGCCCTCGATGAGAAGGAGGCCTCCCGCTGGACAATTGTCTCAGTCGAGCGCAACGGGGCAAAGTGCGCCGATGGTGAGACCTGCGAGCCTAAGTCAGAGAATGTCAGTGAGGAGCTTTTCACCCTGCGGAGGGGAGATGCCGAGGCATTCGTGGGATTCATGGTCACCGGCCTCGGCAGCGATGCCGTGAGGAAGCAGTTCCTCGCAGTGACAGGTGGAGAGTGCACGTCAGACACGCGCGGCATGAGCACGGCACTCTACCGTGACTGCCTCCATGACGGCAAAAAGTATGTGCTCTCTGAGCGTCCGTACCGCTACCCCGGCGAGCAGAAGAATGTCGGGCAGATGCTGACGCTGTTCCCCGCAGACGTAACCGACAGCGCCCTCTCACTGATCATAGTGCAGACCGCGAAGTCGAGCATGATAAAGCCCGCACCGCAGTATGTCCTCATCGCCCTCTGCGCGGGGTTCCTCATCGCCTTCTTCGCCGTCATGAAGCTCAGCATCAGATCCCACTCACAAAGGCAGTCTCATAAGGCTTCCGGCAGTGAAGACGCCGCCGGCAAGTCTTCTTCCTGAAAATCAGGGCAGCAGGCGGTGCGCAGCCACCTCCGTCCCTGTTCCTGAGCTGTGTTCGCCAGCCATTTATCAAAACTGCTTACCAACTCTTGCAGGGCGGATGCCCAGACGATCGTCCAAACCAGTCACGGACATTATGGAGGTTGTTTTGTGAATCAGTCGGTGCTGATGACCACGGTCTTCCCAGTGCTGACGGCCCATTCCAAAAAGTGGATAAGAAGCTCAAGGACATCCGCGCTTTCCCCGAACTTATGAGGCCTGTCCCGGTATCTCAGTAGATCCTCAAGGTACTCTGACGGATTGGAGATTTCCGCGTATGAGCTGTCGCCCCATGCGCCAATGAATTCCTGACAGTCCCTGGTGAATCCGGTCCAGCCTTCCGGAGAAAACACCGGGGAGCCGAGAATATCATTGAAATATCCATCCCAGACATGGATGCCGTATTCCGGAGCGCCTTTGATGCCGAGGATAACCTCTTCCTCTCCCTCGAAGCCCAGGTAGAACTGGTCATTGTTGATGAAATTTCGGTTATCCATGATTTGCCTTTGTCTTCCAGTTCTGAGATTCAGATGGGTTCTGTATAGCCTGAACTGCGCTGTCCCGCCGGACTGGGATCTGCGGTACTTCCGGCAGGAGTGACATCGTACGTGAGAAATGTCACCACATCAGCATGGGTACCCGTTTTCATCCCAAACCTTAACCTCGCAGGCCTGTCCGCTGCGGTACAGGCTGACGGCAACACCATGGTGCCGGCAGGGTAGCCGGTCTTGGCGGTAAGTGTCCTCACCAGGCAGTTTTCCTCAATCATTCAATTTTACCTGCGTTCTCCTTTGTTTAAGCTGCGCAAGCACAGCTTCATCCGATTTTTGCGACAGTGTCGCGAAAATCTAAAATACTGAAGAACAGTGGACATCATGTACTAATGACCTTGGAAAAAGCTGTTACCAGCGTCTGACATCAGGACTTCTGACGCAGTTATTTCCAGATTTTTCAGACACTGTCTGCAAAATCTTTACAGTGTTCCCAATAGAGACTGTAGGATGATTCGGTGACAGTAAAATCTGACGCATGTTCTTTTCAGGCGTCAGTCTTAGGTTTGTTATCCAGAAATCTGCTGATTTCATTCTCCAGCTGTTCCCTGTTCGGGAGATACAGTTGATACTTGCTTACAAACAGCTTGTTGGAAATGTTCTGCGTCGCGTATTTGACCATAAGCTTGTCTTCGTATGCGCCAAGCACAATGCCGATGGGTTCATTATCACCTTCGGTATTTACCTCTTCACGGTAATAGTTCAGATACATGTTCATCTGGCCGATGTCCTCGTGCTGCACCTCTCCCCGTTTCAGATCTATCAGTACGTAGCACTTCAGTATCGTATGGTAAAACACAATGTCGACCTTAAATATTCTTCCGCCTATATTGATTCGCTGTTGCCTTCCCATAAATGCGAACCCCTTCCCGAGTTCCAGGAGGAATTTGCTGATGTTATCGATCAGCGCTTTTTCAAGATCACCTTCCTTATAGACTGGCAATTGAGGAAGACCGGTAAACTCAAAGATATAAGGATCTTTTATGATGTCCTCAGGCTTTTCTATAACCTGGCCTTCTTCAGACAGTCTCAATACTTCTTTTTTGTCCTTGCTTAAGGCAAGTCTCTGAAACAGCATGCTCCGCATCTGTCTCCGAAGCTCGCGTACGCCCCAGTTCTCCTGCTCGCATTCCTTGAGGTAAAACGATCTCTCAAGCGGATCATCTATTTTCAGCAGCTCAACATAGTGGCTCCAGCTCAATTTTGCAGACAGTGTCTGCAAAATTGGGTACGCCTGATAGAGCTTGCGCATCTTGGTTACGTTGCTCAGCCCGAACCCGTTTCCATAGCGGAGTGTCAGGTCTTTTGAAAGCCTTTTCAGTGTCTCCGAGCCGTACTCGGCCTTTTCGTTTCCTGCCTGCTCGAAATCTACGATATACTTTCCGATAATCCAGTATGTCTCAACGATCGCCTCATTGATGCGTGAGGCTGCCTTTTTTCTGCCGGACTCAAGTGCTTCTCCTATATGTGCCAGAAGTGAATCATAAGAAGAGCCGTTCGTCGTTGACATAATTTTTTCTCGCTGTTTATTGCTGTCTTCCTTTTTGATATTTTATACATTTCTGTCTGTCAGTCTAATATGTATAGCCATTCTTTTTATAATATTCTGACATTAAATGACAATATATCGGATGCCATAAATTGATGAAGTGAATGCATAAACTTGCCGATAAACAATATGAAGAGTATCAGCGGCTGTGATATGCTCCTGATCATGGAATGATATTAACTCCTGATTGGCTCAGTCTTGTCTGCGCAGGATTCGACTATGATCCTGAGGCAATTGGGAAGCACATGCTGGAAACGCTGGCAAAGTTCCAGACAGAAGGTTACTATTCACGGCCGTTCCATAGGCATGGCTAATCGAGCGGGCTTTTTCAAGCCCGCTTCATGATCGATGTCTTCGAGGTTGTGTGATCAGGCCGGAGTAGCCTGGAAGATTTCTTCAACCGTATACGGTTTTCCATCGCACAGCCGCTGCAGAGCCTGGATTTCATTGATGCCATTCCGGCGGCACGTTTCAATGTAGCTCCGGATGAGCGCATGGTTGTCAGCTGCCTTC
>ONIT01000024.1:0-346 GCA_900317945.1 uncultured Pseudomonadota bacterium | reverse complement strand
CTCCAGCCACATGAAGTAGTTCCTCCTGTATTTTTCAATCCGGTTAATCAGGGCCCGTTCAAAGTCAGCTCCGTATATTTCCGGCTCGGCTTTGTTTTCCGCACGTCCTTTTTCAAGGCATTCGTCAACCCTGCGATAGAAGGCTTTGACATATTCGGCATCAAAGGCTTTCTCGCCTCTGGCTATCGCGTCATTGCGCTCCATGATTGTTTTGCTGATAAGCTCCTTGAGTTCCAGAGACCAGATATGGCGGGTATCGTCCGCATTCTTCTGGCAGTCCCTCTGGAGATGCTGGTTGCACTCGATATTCTCGAAGCGGAACTTCTCGTTGTAGTTGACAGTGTTG
>ONIT01000145.1 GCA_900317945.1 uncultured Pseudomonadota bacterium | reverse complement strand
GATGAGGATCCTGGAGGCCTTCGACAATAACCCGGAGCTCGGCATCCTGATGCCGCCCTGCCCTCCTTCCTGGAAAATAAGGAAGGCCGAGTACGATCTCGATCTCGGCTGCCGGGAGTGGATGGAAAGGCTCATGAGGGAGTTCTCGCTCAGCGCCGTGCTCGACACCACGCCGGACGCGCCCTACGGCGACATGCTCTGGGTGAGGACATCAGCCTGCCGGAAGCTCTTCCTGAGGGACTGGACCTTTGAGGACTTCCCGGAGGAGCCGGAGCCGTCAAAAAGCGGCGGCACCATACTGCACGCCATCGAGAGGCTCTGGCCGCAGTTCGCCGCTGACGCGGGCTTCACCTCGGCCTGGGTCATGCCGCCCGAGACCGCGCAGTCGGTCATGAACTCGGCATGGTACCGGGAGTCAAGGATCACAAGGCTCTGCATGAACACCTGCCGCACAGCGAGCATCACTGACATCCTTGGAAGCGGCACGTCGGTGAGCGGCATACTTCTCCTCCGGGCGAGGAGGATCCTCCGGATCCTGCTGAGGGCGCTCCGGACCGCGATGGCCGCGGCGGCCCTGCCCACCGGATCTGACAGGGCGGAGCGGAGGTTCAGGAAGAAGCTCTCCTCGCTCAGGAACGCGGTATACCGCTATACCCGGAAGTACTGATCACCTGCCGGTGAGGCGGATCCTCCGCCATATTGAGCCCGGGACAATTTTCATGAGCCATACGACGATGTGCCAGCGCCAGTCGATGATGGCCTCAGGGCGGCGGCGCATCACAGCTCGGTAAATGAGCGGCGCGGCGTACTGAAGGCTCATCGTCATAGGATAAGTGCTCCCCGCAATGAAGTCAGTGTCGATGAAGCCCGGGCGGATCTCGGTGAAGGTTACCCCGGCGCCGCGGGCATGGGAGAGCTGCGAGAGGGCCTCGATGTAATTGTGCTGCAGGGCCTTCGTCGCGGAGTAGGCGGGCGCCGGGGAGAGCCCCCTCACGCCCGCGATGCTGCTGACAACCGCAATATGCCCGCCGCCATGCTCCGCCATATGGCGGTACGCCGCTCCCACCATCCTGGTGAAGCCCAGCGCGTTCGTCTCCACGGTCGCGAGCTCAATTCCAGGATCGAGATCAGCGTTCTGCTTCCCGATCCCGGGCGCGTAGAAGAAGAGGTCCATGCCGCCGAGCCTCTCTGCGAGGCGGAGGAGCCCCTCATCAGCAGTGCTCTCCCGGACATCCAGAGGCTCCACGAAGACGCGGTCGGGCGTGCTCTTTCTGAGCTCCTCAAGAAGCTCCGTCCGGCGGGAGCCTATGCCCACCGTCCAGCCGTCGCGGATCAGCATCTCAGCGATGGCCCGCCCGATGCCGGACGTGGCACCGAGCACAACTGCCTTCCTCACTCCAAATCCTCCGTCAGGGCACCCACTGCTCCACGATTATATCAGGGAGGAACCCCGCTCCCGCGGCAGGAACGGCAGGCTCCGGGGTCCTGAAAACGATACCTGCACTTTGCTGTAGTACGTTTCATTCACAGCCTCCAATAAAATCCTGCTTGAATTTCAGCCAGTTCCCAGTACAAGAAAAAAATGTCATCAATGCCTGATTTTTACAGAACACACTCCAGACTAAACAGACATGAAGGGAAAAGGAAGGAATTCCGCCTGACAGCGTGCCAGAGGCTCCTCAGGTACATTAGGCTCGCCGCCATGGGGATCCTCACGCTCTCAGGCACTGCGGCAGCGGCGAATCCCCAGGAAGAGCTCACAGTGCTCACAGGCATCGACACCAGCAGCAGTACGCTCTATGAAATCCTCAGCAAACAGGCAGGGGACTCCTGGAATGACAGTGATGAGCACAAATTTGCCGGCATCACGCTCGCCGAGGGAGAGTCAGTGCTCCGCACCGGAGGCATGGAGCTCAGGCTCTACCCTGGAAGCGCGGGCGGAAATTTCATCTCGACAGCTGACGGCTCTGCCGCCTCTGCAGATCTCTCATCGGACATCTACAAGCCGGCAAAGCTCATTCTGGGAAGCGGCACCCTGCAGGACATCACCGGCAACGGCAGCGTGATAGTCAGTGGTGATACGACAGTCCTCGGGAACTTTCACCCGACAAGTGTAACAATTGAGAATGGCGGCACACTTAATGTCAGAGGACAGATGACGCTCGATGACCCTGACGCGACCAACAGCCAGATTGAGGAAGGCGGAACGCTCATCGTGAAGGACGGCAGCCGCCTGAATATCAGCGCGGCAAGCTCGTTTCCGCTGAATGGGAGCCTGATCATTGACGGCCACGGCTCAGCCGCCGAGTTCGGCACTGACATCGGCGCATTTTACCTGAACGCAAGCGGCGTCCTGAGGGGCACGAACAAGGCCACGCTAAGCCTGGGCTCAATGGGTTTGAATGGAACAGTTGCGGCAGACAGAGGCGGAGTAATCACTTTCAAAGGCGATGATGATGCTCCTTCGGTGATCGACGTATATGGCAACATGACCTTTGACGGAGAAGGCACCAGGGGCGTTTTTGAGGAGAATTCGTACGTAAAATTTATGCGGCTTGGGGAAAAAGAGAAGGCGGTGGTCTGGACCGTTACCAACGGCGCCGGCCTTGAGGGCCACGCCGGCGCCGTGCTCCCTCATTTTTCTATAGGCGATGACGGCAAGAAGAAGCTGGACTGGGGCGTAGAGCAGGGCGCGGTCAGGATTGACGGAAAATCCTACCTCACTCTTCGGGAGCTTGACGTCTTAAAGGAGAAGCCCTCGGAGCTCCGCACGCTCTTCGGCATGGAAGAGGGCGCGAGGCTCAACGCGGAGAGGAAGAGCCTCGTCGTCAATGACGGCGGGAGCTATGCGATTGAGGGATACGACTCGGTCAGGATCACCGACCTTCTTGAAGCTGACAGCGGCACGAAGCTCAGCATCGACAACCTCACCGCAGACAACATTATCTCCATAACCAGCAACGCCGAGCTCACCCTCGGAGGCAAGGCAAGCATCATCCGGGACGTGAAAAGCGCGGACGGGCTCGGGAAGCTCAACATGTTTCAATTCACGCCCCCTCTCGGGAAGCGGCGTCAGACAATGCCGGAACATCCGCAGAGATTAAATCACGAATTCTGCCTGACCGACCTTGTTATGAC
>ONIT01000025.1:39082-47164 GCA_900317945.1 uncultured Pseudomonadota bacterium | reverse complement strand
ATTACTCCGACCACCTTGCGATTCGCTGACTCTTCCCTCCAGCGGGCGAGTTCGGGACTTTCACCCTATAGACAGTGCCCATGCCGAGCACACTGAAAACAAGACTTATCTGTGCAGCTGCGGTGATTGCCGCCTTCGCTTCCGCAATGACCGGATGCGCCCAGCTTCAGGAGCTTCAGGCTAATCTCCAGGAATGGACGTATGTGCCCGATGAGCTCAGCTGGACTACCAAGTCAAGTGACAAGGTAATTTACGACAGAGCTTATAAATGCCTGCAGTATAGAAATAAGAATGCCCCGTATTTCGAGCCTGAGCATGCAATTAAAACTCCAGGATACAGCCTGATTGGTCCGGTTCCGAACGGCGGGTATGAGCTTTATTCACAGCTTTTTGCAAACATCAAGGATAACTATTTTGACGTCGCCAAAAGCGGAACGGCAATGTTTGAGATGTATTTCAGCGTCAAGAACAAGCATGCTATGCTGCGCACCACGGACTACAGCAAAAAGCTCGCAACCTCCAGATACAGTCTGACCAAGGTGCAGGTTGACAGCATGACCGAGGCAGCCGTAAATTATGAAAAGATGATACAGCAGTGCATCGGCGAGTAGCCTGAGCTCCCCGTCTGAGCGCGTCCACCTGTTTTCTGAGTGAGGTGCTGCTGATAGGCAGGACAGGCTCCTGGCAGAAATTCAGCCATCTGACACTCCTAAGCCGGAAAGTCTTTTGATTTTCCGGCTTTTCTTTTCCACCCTGCTCTCCATCCAGCCTTGCCCACTCCCATGGATTTCAGCCAAAACAGATAAAAATCACGATAACCGACTCCGTATGACATCTCAGTTCTCACTAAAATTTGCTTGGAATCACGTCTTTTTCGTATGATTGTTCTCGTGGAAATGAAGAGCCCCGCGCTGAAATTCAGCCCACGGCTGAAGTTCATGGATGCTCTTCAGACCGCAGGCTGAAGAGACGCCGCTGGGCCAGTAACGACCTGACGCGACGCAGCAGCAGATGAAAGCCGGAGCATTAAGAATCCGGCAGATGACTGTAAAGACCTAACAAAAGGATATTTTTTATGAAGAAGACTGTTTTCCTCCTGGCCGCCATTTTTACTGTCTCAGCGCTCACCGGCTGCGGCAGCGATCCTGAGGATGTCGCGCTCGGCATGGCAAAGGCCATTGCCAAAGGCGATGCCGAGAAGCTCGCGTCCTACTGCTCGCCTGAGTTCAGGGACCACTGCAACGCAAAATATGCAAAATGGTTCATTGAGGCTTACCAGAAGAATTTCGCTGCCATGAAGAAGTATTACCCCAAGGCTCAGGAGCCTGAGTTTGCGATCGGGCAGAAGAAACACATGGATTACAAGCAGCTTGGCGGACCTGAACTGGATGAGGTTCTGGTGCTTGATGTAAAGAACAGGCCCGGTTCAAAGGATGATCCCAGCGACTGGATTTTCAAGTTCGAAATTATTGACAATGGAGCAGCCCAGCTCTACGTCGGATCGAACTACAGGGACTGGAAATATTCCTCCGAGAAGGAGCTGAGGGCGCTCGGCCACAAGGCGCTTCAGGATGAATTCCACAAGGCACTTACCTTCGGCAATTAAGCCAGAAGATGAGTGAGCCAGCATAATTTTGAAAAGGTCGCTGTCTGTGACAGCGGCCTTTGTTTTCCGCACAAGGCCTCGCAGGAGCGTAATTCATGGCACTGCCTTTTTACTTTTCACTCCTGCCCTGCTGTGATTCCGGGATGAAGGGGCATTGCCTGCACCGGCTGATTCATCTGCCGATCCTGCCGCCTGAACCAGTCTCACTCCTGCGGCCTCGATGACCAGCTATTTGTTGAAAAAATAATCAGTCGGCCTTAAACACCTTTTCAAATATTTTATTGAGCTCTGCAGACAGAACATAAAACAGCATGTAAACGTTTTTCTGTGAAATCCTCCACCTGCATTTTCGCGAAATTTTCAGAAAATGCTTAGGTGCTGGAGCCATCTGTGACGCAGGTTTCCACAGCTTGCCAAATCATCTCATCGCGCTAGAATATTGGGTATGGGCTCTGAAGAAAGCACTTTCAGATGAGTCTAGGGCCTTCGGACTGGCGCTTTTCCCTTGGAAGGGTCGTGTCCCAAGGCAGACGGGTTTGAGAAAAACCCTGAAAGAAATAAAGAGAAGCGTAAGGAAATGCCCGGGCGCGACAGGCGTCAGGGAGAGAGAAGAGAGAAAAGCGAAGAAGAAACGACAAGACCGCCGGAAGGATATGCATAAACAAAGACTTGTATAAGACCTAAGAGAGACTGAACAGAGAACGGAAAAGAAGAGTTTGATAAGTAAGAAGTGTGCTTAAGAAAAGACGTGATACAAGACTTAGTGAAAGGACATTAGATATGAAAACTGCTGATAGAAAACCAAGCCGCATAATGCCAGAGAGCACTGCCAAGAACATTTCTGCAAAGAAATACCTGCCTGCTTCAACCGCAAAACCAACCCACCAGCCGGAACCAGTCGGCAAAACCCACGCGTGCAGCAAAGCCATTTCCGCATTCTGCCTGAACATGGCCCAAACTGGCGCAGCCAGCCTGAAGAGCCGTACGATAACCTTCACCGTGCCTCTTCGCAAAAACTACCAGCATGATCCCGGAGAGCCATTCCGTCCCGGAGATCGCCTGGACTCACCTCCAAAGCCTCTGCTTACCTAAGAAGCATTTTCCTTCCAGGGAAAGATCTGCCTGAAGCCTGTTTTCCATGAAAACTGGACAGCCGGACTCTGCCCGGAGACGGATGCGGCATACCCAGAATGGAGGATCGCGCACAACCCCAGGCGCAGCAGAATGCGCCGGGACAGAAAAACCAGGAAAAAACTAAAAAACCGGACGGCCATGCTTATTGAAGACCATGGATTTAGAGAAGACGTACGGGCTGTCCGGCCCAAGACAAGGGATATCAGGAAAGAGCTGTTTTGGAAAAGAGACTTGACAACAAGACTCGTTAAGGAAAATTTTATGGATACAGACAAAGAAGATGTCAGCAGCCTGCTGAGAGAGCTCTACATCAGATACATCAACGAAGAGAAAGAGGGACTTGTACTCATCAATACGCCGGAAGGACCTGCGAGTACTGCGGGGACATTGCCAGGCTCTGCAGGAGCAGCATCGGCAATCAGCGCATGCTGGAAAGAGAGCTGGCAAGACTGAAGCACTGCGTATTTCTCCAGAGAAACAGAATGAGGTGACAGAGAAAGAAAGATCAGTAATGCATGCAGAAACAGTTAGCCTGACAGCCGTACAGACTTGTCCGATAAGCCGTCAGGACGGCTGAAGATTTATGAATAAATGGAAGATGATGGAAATGAAAACCACAAAAATAAGTGACCTGATAAAAGAGAGCTATCTTAATTACGTATCGAAGGATAAGTGCGGGCTTGTCCTGGTCAGCCTCCCGACGGCACTCGGCAAGACCTATGCCTGCTGCGACGCCATTGCCTCCTGGTGTGCCGGAAAACCCTCAGATGACAGGCGCCATGTCGTGTTCATCACTCCGCTTCTGAAAAACCTTCCTGAGAGGGATCTGATGGAAGCATTCCAGAGGCACGGCATTGACTACAAGAGCAACGTGCTTGTTATCAGGAGCTACAGGGACTGCATTGTCGAGGCAAACAAAAAAGGCCTTCTAAGAAAGATCCTGCTTGGCCTGCTTCCAGAAAGCCATGCTGATTTTTTCATGGGAGACGAAAACCTTGAAAAGCTCATCAAAATGGCTGACAGGATTGCAGAAAGCCCTGACTTTCAGGATGAAGACCATGAGTTTGAAGAGCGGGAAAGACAGTTCCGGAGAGGCATCAGAGGGCTCCTCTGGAAACTGTCCAAGGCGGATGAAGCAGCCAGCAAGACCGCAGACGAAAGAAAGGAAGAACCTCAGCAGGACGCGTCTGGTAAGAAGACCGCAAAATCCAAACAGAAGAAAGGCAGGAGCCTCGCTGAGACCCTCGCAGCCCATCCTGAGGACAGCTGGATCGGCGAAATATACCCGCAGGTCCATGAAGAAAGATACCCTGTTCTCCTGATGTCATCGACAAAGCTTCTGAAAGGCCAGCGCTGCATCACAAACAGCACGCCTTATCTTGCGAAGGAATGGCTCAAGGACAAAATCATCTTCATGGATGAGTTCGACTCGATCAAGTCAGACATGAAAAAATTCATCATCGACAGCATGATCACTCCGTCCTCGGGTTCTGCAGCAGGCAAAGAGACTGTCATAAGCGCTGATATCATTACCCTTTTCAACATTGTCTGGACAAGCCTCGAGGGCATGAAGACCCATTTCTCCCAGGATCTGATCGTCGATGACGAGAATATCTGGAAACAGAGGGACAGTCTCCTAAGTTGGGCAGCCAGGCTCAGCAAGACCTTCAACACCAATATTCCCTACAAGTATGAGGAGGACGACTTTACCGAAGGCAGCAGAGGAGCAAAGTACCGGCACCGCACTTTTTTCCTCTACTACTGCGGAGAGTGGCAGACCGTCACCGGAGGGGATAACGGAGATCATAATGTCCTTATAGCCCGCTTTGACAGCAGCAGGCGCCAGATGACAATCCACTGCTGCCCTTCCGCTGACGTCATGGATGGTGACATCAGGCTTACGACCATGTTCAATGAGCTTGATGCGTTCATCGGCAACGCAGTGAGCTTCTTCCGCCGCTACACGCTCTGCTACCTGGATCAGCGCGCTGATGAGAAAATCTGGAAGCATCGGGGAAGCGATGGTCAGGAAGTAGAGCTTCATGCAGACAACAGCCTGTCGTACCTGGATGCCGTTACCACTATCTTCGATCCTCTGAATGTGTTCGCGGAGCAGGTGAAAATTCTCATGAGCATGTACCACATGGATCGGCGCAGCAGCTACAGTGAGAAAGAGGACGCGCTTGATCAGGCCTATCACTACTTCCGCTACGGCTGCAAATGGTTCTCTCTTGACAACAGCCCGTCTCATGACGCCAGGACCTGGCTGAAAATGGTCAGGATCCGTGACACTCCGGAGCAGCTCCTGGTCAACATCTGCCGACAGGCCCTTGTCATCGGCATGTCAGCCACAGCTGACTGCCCGACAGCAACAAGGAACTTCTGCCTTGACTATGTAAAGCACAACCTGCCCTTCCGGGAAGGTGAAAAACAGACTTCCCATGATGTCCGGCTGCACGAAATTCTGAAAGAAAACCCTGAGATGGACAGGGCCGTGCGCGGATGGCTGGAGAAGAAATACTCGAAGTATGGCAGCGAGATAACCGTTGAGACGCCTGTCGTTCTCTGCAACTGCTACAGCCAGTCTGAGCTTGACAGCAATGTCCTGCTCACTTTCGTAAAGGATCCAGATTCTGACTATCAGCGACTCGCTGAGGAAGCAGACGAAAGCATCATAGGCTTCGTTCAGGGCATGAACCCAGGGAACGGCAGTTCGGAGAGATATTTCAGAACGAGGTACATCAACGTATTTCAGGCAGCGCTGGCATTTGCCATGAACACTGACCATCAGTCATGCCTTCTCATCTCCAGCGCCCTGCCGAAGGACATTCACCCGTCCATGACACCTGATGAGGAGCAGAAGGCCTATGGCATGTATCTGAAGGGGATAAAGGAAAAAATCGTTGATCCAATCAACAGGTACTGCCGCAAGGCACTGAAAGACAGAGGATGGACCAGGGATGATGAGGTCAGTGTCTGCGTTCTGGGCGGCGGTTCCACAGAGTTTAAAAAAGCTCAGGACACGCTTATGAAAGACCTTGCGTCAGGAAAGCGGGTTCTGATCATTTCCTCCTACGGGAGCATCGCCGAAGGCGTAAACCTGCAGCACCCCGTATGCAGCAGAATCGCCGGGAACAAGGGGAAGTACCTCGTCATGCTTGACAATGCAGTCGGCGCTGACAAAAAGGACATCGATGAGACCGTGCTGCTTGACATAACGCATCTTGTCGCAAACCTCAATGACCCTGAATTTTCCGTGCGGGACCAAATTGCGAACATCATGCAGGCAGAGGAGTGCTACGAGGAATGCATTATTTCCGGGAAGGACCGCTACCGGCTGGTAAGCTCAGGCTTCATGGCCCTGCGGAACCGCGGGAAGAATGCATTATTCCTGAACAACCCGATCAGCAGGACCTCCGAGCCGTCCCTTGCCGCAGCCGCAACTATCATACAGGCGGTAGGGCGCACCAACCGCGCTCCGGAGCGGCCACGCAGCGTCAGGAACGCGATTGACGAGAAGCTGCTTAAAGCGCTGAACCAGCCCTACATCCTTGAGAAGCTCCCGTACCTCAACCCGGAGCTGAGAAGCTGCTACAGCCTTGCCGTTTCCAGGTGGAGCCAGCCTGCCAAAAAGGACACGACAGTGGAACGCGCCGAGCTCACTACCCGCAGGGCCGCATCAGTTATCAGAAATCTGATAGACAGCATCAACCTTAAAAAGAGGACTAACGACTGGACCGGAAAGACTGAGATCTGGACTGCCGCACGCCTCTGCACACTGCAGAACCCTACTGCGGATGAGAACGTCTACAGCAGCCGACCGTCCTACAGGGGACTCTATATCAGGGCGCCAAGGAAGCTGAGCAGATACTGGTATTACCAGTGCGGAGAATATGAGTACCAGCACGTCTACATCGACTTCGACAGCAGGGAAAGCCTGAGAGCACGCCTGGAGCAGGAGCTCGAAGATGAGTTTGTCCCTGGCGGCATCCACGAAGTGAGCGCAGAGGCGGCCCGTCTGGAGGCCATCCTCAGGTATCCGGGAATGAGAGAGTTCTTCGCGCATCACTGCAGCGATAATGAGCACGCTGGGATCTCATTTGCCACAGAGTGGGAGGAAAACGAGTACATCATGTGCCCTGCCGCCTTCCAGGCAATCTATATGGGAGCTCTCGGCGAGCAGGCCTGCGGTTTCATACTCTCTGAGCACGGAATAGGGACCGAGGAGATCAAGGATGAGCATCAGTTCGAGCTGATGGACTCCGCATTCTCCGGCTGCCCGAATGTCTACGCAGACTTTAAGCATTACAGGTACTTCGAGACCGCGGATCTGGAAACAAGGGAGAGACAGACTGAAATCAACAGGGTGAAGATCGGCATCAAGTCCCAGATGCTCAACGCAAAGGCCGTCTTCATCATCAACACCATCATGCCGGACATACCTGTCAGGAGACACTATGAGAAGTATCCGGACAACGGGCTTGCCGTGTACTACATACCCGGTCTCATGAACAGCGACGGCTCAGGTGCAGACGGAATGATTGATTTCATAAAGGACAGACTTGCTGAACTGAAGGAAGAGAGGAGCGAATCATGAAAGAAAAGAAAGCAGCCGGCACCAGAGGTACAGGCAGGAGAAAGCGCAAGTCCGAGCAGGAGATCGTAAGAGGCAAGGACATCGGCTTCCACACTGACCGGATCGACTCAAGCGCCTCGGTATTCACTGAAGAATTCTATGACGAGTGGCTGCCGAACACATTTGTACTGGATGTGCCGTTCAGGCGCCATTGCAGCAGCGGCGATGCCGGCTGGTGTGATCTCATTAGCCTGATCCAGTGCACCGACGGCATACCGGCGCGCAGCGCATCGTATTTCTATGAGGCAACGGATCCTGATGGCAGTGAGTTCGGAGAAGACTCTGAACGCATGGGCCATGGCTATTTTGCCATCGACAGAGACAGGGCAGAGCTTCTTGATCAGCTAAGGTCCATGCGCGGCGGCGCTGGCATGAAGAGAATCGATGTCAGGGGAGAGCTCGGCAGGCTGAAAGGCAGACGTAAGACCGCGCTGGTCTGCCACCTCATACAGCTGCTCTTCGGCTATGCGGACAACTCTGCACCTATGAGTTCTGAGAGTGACGGCAAGGATCCCGTCTACAACAACGTTCTCGGGCACACAACCGTATTCCCGTCAATGAAGACCTCGGTCTGGACAGACACCACAAATCACCGGTATACGGACCCTAAAACCGGTGACACAAAATTCTGGCCGGGCAGCACCTTCCTGGGAGACAAAACGCTGACCGGGCTTGCCATGCGCATTGAGAACGGCTGTCTCTACCC
>ONIT01000025.1:0-39001 GCA_900317945.1 uncultured Pseudomonadota bacterium | reverse complement strand
CTACCCGTCTGCCGAGCCGTACCTCCTGACCACCAAGGAAAAGGCAGCGATAGCAAACCTGTTCAACGCCTACAGGTTTGTGGACGGAAGGATCCGCCATTATCCAAAGCCGGAAGGCATTGCCATGTACCAGCAGGGACAGCGGCAGAGGCCGGCAGTTTTTGAATTTCTCAAATTCGGCAGCTATGCTGAATTCATAGAAACACGCATGGGGCAGCTCGCGCTGTTCTACAGAAGGATGCGAAGGCTCATAGGCCGCTACGTCAGGCTGCAGTGGTGGGATTACTCTGAAACAGAGCTGCATAAATTCAGCGAGGACAAACTCTACCGCAATGAGCAGATCCTGAAAGCCTGCATCAGGCTCCTTAAGGGAAAGCTCTCTGTCTCGCAGATCGGGGATGACATTCCCGCTGAGGATGCTGAAGCCATTATCCGCATCCTGAAGGAGCGGTTCGACTTTGCAGACAGCGAGCTCTCCTCTGGATTTGACGATGGCAGGTACAACCTTGTCATCAGGCACGATGCTGAATACTACAAGGACAAGAAAGAGGATGTGACGCAAAAGTTCTACCGGTCACATCCAGAGGCCGCCATACAGGGCATCACTGAAGAGAGCATCCGTCCCAAAGACCGCAAAGGAAAAGCCAGGCACATGAATAAGGACAAGGTTCTTGCCACCATGCTGAAGGCCTGCATCATCGCGCTTGCCATCAAGGGAGACGTTCAGATGGGGAGAATGACCGTAGCAGGTCTCCCTGGGCACCGCTTCATAAAGCCCCTCAGCTTCGCCATGGCAAGGCGCATCAAGATCGATGACAAGCGCAGGCTGACCCACTATTACTGCATGACTCTTGATCCGTCAACCGGCGCTCTCAGCTTCCGCTGCTTCACCTATAACGATGTCCGTGACGTGAAGGATGAGAATAATGACAATCTCAGGATCGCCCGGGCCTTCGGACTTGATGGTGAGAATTACGAGCACAACCCAATGGGCACCGAGCTCGCAGTCTGGGAGGACACCGGTGACATCTATGTCATCAGGAAAACCAGCGAGCACGTAATTCCCGATACTGGCAGGATACTCGAGGCCCTGGCAGAGAACGAGAAAAAGAAGATATCCCGCAGCGAATTTGAGGAATGCTATGCCGCATTCATGGGAGACATGCTCGCCAAGGCATCATCCAGCAATACTGAGCTCAGTGAGTACAGGGAATCAATCATCACGGAATTCGGAGATAAGGATATCCTGAACTGTTACAGGCTGCAGAAAGCCCTTGACGCAAAAGGCAACAAAAATCCGGCTCATCGGGCGCTCTACAAAGAGATCATCCCTTATCTCGCCAGGCATCTTCCGATTAAGATACGCAACAAGGGAAGCGGCAACGCGAGGCTGTACGGCATTGATCAGCTCTCAGGCGGATGGTGGTTCAGGACTCCGGCCTACAACTCTGAAAATCCGTCCGAAACCAGGAAGGACAGCATCAGCTACTACCTCGGCGTCAAGATTCCGCTTGAAAACGGGCTCTCAAAAGGCATTATCATCAGGCAGCTCATGCGCTGCAACGGTGATGAGCCGGACATGGAGTTCGTCAGCAGGATCCTGAGCCTCATGAGCGTTGATTTTGTCCGGCTGAGTCAGTGGACCGTCCTGCCGTTTCCCGCGAAGTATCTGAGGGAGTACATCGACATAACCAGGACTCAGCGGCCCGAAGAGCCGGATTCCGGAAAGGACAGCACGTCTTTCGATTTTGAGTGCTGAGAAACGCGCCTGCGCTGCAGGCTGGTCATTTAACATAAGAAACAGGCAGGCCAGCGGCCTGCCTTCATGCTACTACTTTAGGAGCTCCCAGGGTATCTCCGGCATCGCGCCCTTCTGCGTGCAGACAAAGGCCGAGACGCTGACCGCGCGCCGGTGAGCCTCAGGAAGGCTCCGCCCCAGCATGAGCTGCGAGACCAGAGTCGCCGTGAAGGAGTCGCCCGCCCCCACCGTGTCCACGACGTCTGCCCGGGGAGTCGGGAGCACTGACTTCTCATTGTTAAGCCAAACTGTGCTCTGCCTCGCGCCCTCGGTATAAACGAAGCAGAAGATGCCCCTCTCCCTCAGAAAATCATTGAAACTATCAGGATCGCTGCCCCGGAGGCCTTCCATTCGGCAGAGCACCGGCAGCTCATCCTCATTGCACTTGAAAATATCCGTGCGCCGGAGCGACTCCTCAATCACCGCCCTGCTGTAATAGTTCCTTCTGAGGTTTACGTCAAAGACCCTGAGCGATCCCTCCGGCATCGCGTCAAGGAGAGCCATGATGGTCTTCCGCGAGACCTCTCCCCTCTGCGCGAGCGAGCCGAAGCAGATTAGATCAAGGCTCCTCACCATTGCAAGAGCGCTCTCCGCGAGCGGGATATTGTCATAGGCGGTGTCCTCCGCGAACGTGTACGAGGGGACTCCCGCCGCGTCGACATCAACTTTCACAAAGCCGGTCTGACGGTCATTCCTGAGGAGGAGTGCAGGCAGGAAATGCATGGCAAGCTGCTCCCTCGCCTTCTCTCCAAGCTCATCGTTTCCGACCGAGCTGATGACAGCGGCCTCAAGGCCGTTCTGCGCGCAGTGGAAGGCGAAGTTCGCCGGAGCGCCGCCGAGCCGCGGCCCTGAGGCAAAAACATCAAAGAGAACCTCGCCGAGCCCCGCGGAGCGGACCTTCCGCCCGGCAAATCCTGAAAAATCCAGCATGTCAGCTCCTCCCATAGTAACAAGCGTCAGGAGCAAGAGTACCACCCGTACGGCGGGGATGCCACCCAGCAGGCAGAAGCCTCACCAGTAATCCCACAAGGCGACTGCCCCACCAAAAGTCCCCACCCAACCCGCATGCCCCTCAGGCGTAAGGCTGCCCGTCAGTGGCAAAAGCGTGATAATACGGCATATCACAGAGTCTGAGGAGGCTATTCCGGAATGCGACGCTTATTATCCGCATCACTCTCAGCAATGCTCTTTATTCTTGCATCAGCGGACCCTGCCTGCGGTGACGCTTTTTATTCCGCGGTGAGCGGAGACGCTGTCATCATTGCCAGGCATTCACACCACATCTCAGTACCGCATAACTACCCGGTTGACCATAATCCCGCCTGGAGGCCAAGGCTTGAAACGCCGCATGCCGGAGCAGGCGGCGGGAGCAGCCAGGAGAGCGGAGAGGCCTGCGGCACGCACGGCGGCGTCACTGGGTTCTGCTATCCGGAGAAGGGCCGGATCTGCCGGGACGGCACGGCTGACAGCAGTCACCCCTGCGCGTCCGGCGACTTAAGGCTCCCTTCTGACATTGCCATTGATACGGAAGAAGGGAGATGGAAGTATGTCCTTAATCCTGAAATCGGCTGGGGCAAGACAATCGCAGATCCGAAGATAAATTTCGCCGGGCGCTATTTCCTTTTCAGCTATGACGCCGGCACCATGTGTGTTGACTGGGCCATGATCGACCTTAAGACCGGGGAATACATCGATGCCGCGCCCTTCTTCCTCTGCCCTGAAGAAAGGTACAAGACATTCAGAGTCATGGACAGCCGGGGAAAGGCCCACGAGTGCCGGTACGCGATCGACCTGAAGCCGGATCCCGTGAGGCCTCTCGTAACAGCGGTGATCTCGCTCATGGGAAGCTGGACCGAGGAATTTGATGATCCTGACAACTCGCCCTGCGGCTGGAACATCTGCTATTCAAGGCGCCTTGTTCTGAGGGACGGAAAATTCGAGCCGGCTGACCCGGATGACGGCGGATTCCGGCGCACTGAGTGCCAGTAGCCGCTGCAGCAGGCTTCTAGGCCTCGCGGTTGAACTTCCCGTAGATCGACCTCGCAAGGAACCAGGCGTAAATCCTCCCGATGATGCCGACCCTCTGCCTGAGCCCCGAGGCAAACTCCGCGGCGCCCTCAACGCCCGACTCCTCCGCGGCCTCGGCATAGGCAAGAGCCTTCACCGGCCGCCCGCCATGAAGGAGGAGCCCCGCGTAGGTAAGCGCGTACTCGACGCTCCCGTGGGCGAGCTCGCGGAAGAGCCCGGTGAGCCACTCAGCGTCTGCCTGGTCGATGTCATGGGCCATCGTGAGGCAGCCGGCCGCGGCCTTGCCGCACTCGACATTGCCGAACCTTGCCTCATGCATAAAGAGCCTGAAGCCAAGATCCGGATCGCGCTCGCGCCCGAGGCCGCCCGCGGCAAGGAGCCCGGCGGCAGACTGCGAGATGTAGAGAGCGCCTCCCAAGGACGCGACCCAGAGGTACCACCCTGCCCGGTAATAGTCAGTATCGGTGCCGATGCCGTTCATCAGGCACTCGGCCGCGAGGAGCGCGCCGATGGAGGATCCGGCGAGAGCCGCCTCCCGGTAGCAGGCGAAGGCCTTTTTGTGATCGTCCGCCGCCTCGGCGTCAGCCCCGAGGCAGACCTGGTACTCAGGGAGAGCGCGCTCCCTCACGCTCTCGAGGAGCTTCGCTGCCGCGGCGCTGTCCTTCTGGCCCTGATCCTCCTCATCGCCTGTATAGCCCCGCAGCATCATGTAGAGATCCTGCACGGCAAAGCCGCAGCCCCGCTCTGCCGCCTCGCGGAGCCTCTGGAGCGCCGACTCCTCATCAGCTGAGTCATCCATGCCTGCCCTCTGGCAGATGCAGAGCGCGTAGCTCGCGAAGCCGTCGCCCTTTGAGGCGCCCTCAGTCAGGTAGCGGACATACTTGTCGCCCTCGTTGCTCCAGGTACCTTCCTTAATCACGAGGAAGCTCTTAGCGTACCAGTAGTACGCCTCGGCGCAGCCGTGCCCGGCCGCGAGGCGGAACCACCAGAAGGGGCTGTTGGGGGATTCCCGGTCAAGTGGGCAGAGGAGGTTGGTGGAGAGGGCGCGCCCGATGAGGTACTCGGCCTTTGCCATGAGTCCCTGAAGAGCGCTGCTGCGGGGCTCTCCGAGCTCCTTCTTCAGCGCCGCGGCAGCCTTCTGCTCCCGCCCGAAGCCCTCGAGCGCGCGCCTGGCCTCAGATTCCATCTCGCGCTCAGGCGATCCGGGCGCTCCCCAGTTCTTGAATATCCACTCGCCCTGGTAGATTACCCCGGTGTCAGGCTCGCTGAGGGGAGCCATCATCCTCTTAAGGATGAGCTCAGCGAGATCCAGGGAGGCGTCAGGGGAGCCCAGGGCCGACGCGCGCCTGAAAAGGGAGAGCGCGTTATCCTGCATCCCGTCAGCTAGCATCATCCGCCCGAGGCGCCAGGCGGCATAGGCATCCCCGAGCTCCTCCAGGCGGCGCCAGGCCTTCCCGAGCTCCTCTTTCCCTGCCCCGCTTCCGGGCCCTGACTCCTCCATAACGGCGCGGACGAGCAGCTCCGCGGGCTTTCCGCTGAGCTCATCTGCCCAGCCGGGCGCGTCATTTTCCTGCTCTTCCGTGCCGGCGGCGCCTGTTCCTGATGTGATCATTTAGGTGTCAGGCCTTCTTCCTCACCGGCCTGAACGAGTCGCCTACCGGGGACTCGGCGCGCCAGATGTCGGCAGCGGTCCTGTACCAGTAGCAGGCCTTCTCCGGATCGCGCCCGCCCAGCTCGTCAGACTCAGAGAGCTGCCCCATGCGGTAGGCCGCGTCCGGGGATCCGTGCTCGGCCGCGTCACGGTAGTACCTGCAGGCCTTCTCGAGGTCTATGACAGTGCCGCGCCCCTCCTCATAGATTTTGCCGAGGCGCCAGGCAGCGTCAGGGTAGCCAGCGGCAGCGGAGATCTCATAGCGGACCATGGCCTCGTGGAAGCTCTTCGTTACGCCCCTGCCCACCTCGTACATCCTCGCGAGGAAGTAGCCGCCGAGCGCCGGATCGATCTTCTCGGCCTTTTTGTACCACATGACCGCCTGCTGGTTGTCGCGCTGCACGCCGCGCCCGGACTCGTAGAGGCTGCCAAGCCCAGCGGCCGCCTCGGGGGATCCCCGGAGCGCCGCCCGCTCAAGCCACTTGGCCGCGTTACGGAAGTCCGCGGCGGTGCCGGTGCCGTCGCGGAAGAAGCAGCCTATGCGGTACTGCGCCGCGACGACGCCGCTAGAGGCGGCCCTCCCCATCAGGGCGAAGGCGGTGCTTTTGTCCTCCTTCACGCCCCTGCCCTCAAGGCTCGCGAGCGCCAGGAGGTAGTCAGCCTCCGGAAAGCCCTGGGCTGACGACTTCCTGAGCCACTCCAGGGAGCTCTCCTGATCCGCGGCGGCAGGATAGAGCCTTCCGCTGTAGAGGAGCCCCAGCGCGCACTGCGCCGCGGGAGATCCCTTCTCGGCCTCGCCCGTCAGGATCTTCTCCGCCTCATGCTCGTCGCGCAGCTCCAGCGGTCCTGTAAGGAGGTAGATGCCGAGGTTGAGGACTCCGGCGGGATATTTCTTCTCAGCGGCCTCGCGGAAGCACTTCAGGGCCTCCTGCCCGTCCTTCTCCACGCCGCCCTCGCCGCGCGCATAAAGGACTCCGAGATTGGAAATGGCAGCGGGGCTTCCCCGTCCGGCCGCATCGCGGAAAAACGCGGCAGAGCCGCGCTCAGGCACAAAATCGGCCGGCTCGAATGCCGGCTGCAGAAGATTTTCCATAATTTTCCTCCAGAGTCCCATGCCGCGGGCGGCGGCAGAGAGGACGCACATAGCTCTCAGTCTATTGTAATGTCTTATCCAAAAATGTGACAGCGGCGGAAAAGTCTGATCCTATTCAATCTTTTTCCTGAGGAAAAGCTCCGTCCCAGCCTGAGAGGAGCGGAACCGCCGTCCAAAAGCCTCCCATAAGGGCATCTTTTCAGGAATGCCCCGGAACGGCCCCGGAACATCATCTGCCCGGAAGAACAGAGGAGGCAGAAATGGCCGAAAAAGGATTCATCAGGGGAGCGGCGCTCATCGTGCTTGGCGCCGCAGGATTCGTGATGCTCGCGAAAAACTATTCCATAGGTCTTGACCTGCAGGACACCACCTGCCTTGACGACCGGGTCTACATCATCAGGCACGGCTGCGGCGAGATTTACCGGGGAGGCGCCTACGCGTTCCGCGCCGAGGGGCTTGAGCCCATGATCAAGGACGGATCAATACTCGTCAAGGAGGTAACGGGCGTGCCGGGCGACATCGTAACAGTTGGGGAGGGCCGCACCGAGGTGAACGGCATCAGGGTCTCGGGAGGCCCCTCGATGGCGGAGAAGTTCGGCCATGATAAAAGCTACTTTATAAGGAGCCTCGCCGTTCCCTACGGGAAGTATTTCCTGACGGGAACGAACGACAGATCGCTTGACTCAAGGTACACCGGCACGGTGAGGGAGGAGCTGTGCGAAGGACGCGCGTTTCCGCTCTTCTGATGGCAGCTGCCGCTCCGGCGGCGCTAGCCGTCCCGGCTGCGGAGCCTGACATGAGCGCCCTGCCGCCCGTCCCGGATGCCTTCATCCTGAGCCCTGCCCCGGAGCGGGAGATAAGGGCCTCTGACGGCTGCTACATCCTGCTCTCGGAGTCGCTCGGCGAGGCGCTCCTCAGGAAAGCCCTGGAGGAGGCCGCTGACGCGGGCTGCACAGCGGTCTTCAGGGGGCTTGGGAAAGGCGGGATAAAGGGGCTCGTGAGGCTCATCAGCGGGCAAAGCGCCATCCCGGACACCATAATCGATCCGGAGCTCTTCCTGAAGAGCGGCACCGCGGGAGTGCCTGCGGGAGTCAGGGTAAGGGACGGCCGGATCGCCGCCGTCTCCGAGGGCTCCTATTCGGCGGAGCTTCTCCGGAAGACTGAGGGCTTCCGCAAAGCTGGCCCCGTTTCTGCCGTCTCCGAGCCCGATCTCCTCACTGAAATCAGGAAAAGGGCCGCGGGCCTCGATGCCTCCCTTGAGAGAAGGAAGGCCGTGGAGAGGTTCCTGAGGTCGGTCCCCTCCTGGTCCCTCCCCAGGGCAGAAATGAGCATGGTCTCTGCGAGAGTCCCGCGGATAACCGTTCCCCTGAGCCTCGCTGAATCACACTTCCCCTTTCTCCGGGAGATGGCCGGAAAGACCATCGATCTTCTCCCCGAGGGCGGGAAGGAGGACGCGCTCCTCGCGTTCTCCTGCAAAAGCCCCGGGAATGCCGCGGAGATATTCAGGGAGGCACAGAGGCGCTATCCGGACATCACCGCGGCCTGCCCGGACTACCCCAGCGATGAGAATGCTCTCCGGGAGCTCCCCATGGAGCTCGGAACGCCCGCCTTCCTCCCGCGTGATCTCGCGGAGAGGCTTGGCATAAAGGCGCTCCCGACGCTAGTGAG
The DNA here is from genome assembly GCA_900317945.1 of uncultured Pseudomonadota bacterium. GTDB lineage: Bacteria > Pseudomonadota > Gammaproteobacteria > Enterobacterales > Succinivibrionaceae > UBA2810. The sequence continues at coordinate 30,763 of ONIT01000025.1, read as the reverse complement.
GACCGAGGGGAAAAGGATGGTTGCAGAGACATTCGGAGACGGAGGCAGCGATGGGCAGCAAAGTGAAAATGAATGAAAAGCCGGCAGGCAGCGCGCGCGGCATGGCAGTGAAAAGCCTTATAGCCGCCCTGCCCGCGCTTGCCCTCATAGCGGGAGACGCATCTGCCGCCGGGACCTGCAACAGATCTGAGCTCTTCAGCTCGCGCCTCCTTACCGACATCTGCTACGAGTGCATCTTCCCCATCAAGATCGCCGCAGCGCGCGTCGGGAAGGGAACTGTCCCCGCCGCCTCGGCCCAGAACCCCATGTGCGTCTGCCCCGGGGCCTTCGGCATCCCGGCGCCGGGAGCAACCATCGGCATGTGGAGCCCAGCGAGGCTCATCGAGTTCACCAGGGATCCCGGCTGCTCGCCGGTGCTCAACGGCGCGGTGCTCCCCGCGAGGAACAGGGCAGATCTGGGCGCCCACGGCGAGGGCGTGAATGACGCGGGGGATCTCGCCTTCTACCACTGGCACTATTTCTCATTCCCGCTCCTCTCGATGCTCGACATGGGCTTCCTCTCGAGATGCGCCTCCGGGGACTACTCCTCGATGGATCTGATGTACCTGTCGGAGCTTGATCCGACCTGGAAGAAGGAGAAGCTCGCCGCCATCACGGCGCCCGAGTCGGCGCTCTTCGCGAACGCCCCGGCAGTCGCCTCATGCGCCGCGGACGCCGCGGCGTCGCAGTCAGGAGAGCCGCTTGACGCCATGTTCTGGTGCCTCGGCGCCTGGGGGACCACCTACCCGCTCGCGGGCTACACCTTCTCCTCGGGCTCCATCAACGAGAACACCAGCGAGCTTATGGGGCGCGTCATCATGGCGCTCCACCGGAGGGGGCTTGCCGTGCAGACCATGGGAAGCGGGAGCCTCTGCTCCTGGCCGCCCAATCCCTTCATGCAGAAGAGCATGTACCGCTACAGCATGATTTTTCCGCGCCCCGAGAGCCGCTCGAACCACGGCACCGGAGTCAGCACCATGCTGACAGGTGGCGACCGGCAGATCCCGGGCACGGGCGAGGATCCGGTCTATCTCATCTGGCGCTTTGAGGAGTGCTGCCAGACAGCCTGGTAAAAGGAGAAACCCAATGAAAAGCACAATCAGGCCGGCCTGCGCCATTCTCATCCTGCAGGCGATGCTCTGCCCGGGTGTGAGCCAGGCCGCGGCGCCGCAGGGAGAGGAGAGGGAGCTCAGGAGCGGCGCCGCGGAGGGGCTCAGCACGGGAGATGAGCTCCTGAAGGGAGCCGCTCCGGGCCTTGACGGGATTAGCGTGAGGGAGCTCGGCGGCGGAGAGGAGGCCGATCTCAGCGCGCTTCAGGGAGTGCAGAGCAGAGAGGAGGATTCGGTAGCAGCAGGCAGGGAAAGCGCCATTCTGAACGAGGCCGCGCTTTACCAGAGAAAGGACAGCTCAATGGAGGCGCTGGTGCCTGACTCGGCCAGCAGAAGATCCGCTCCTGAGTGCGCCCTGGGAGGGGAGAGGAGCGTTGCGGTGAGGACTGAGCACGTCTCCCATGAGGAGAGGATCTGCACGGAGTACTGGGAGCATCCCGCCTGCACTGTCACAAGGATCATGTCCATGGAGACTGAGACCATCATGAAAGAAGGCCGGAACGGGCCGCCAGGGACGGTCATTGAATACGCCCCGTTTCCGGAGCTCAGGGGGACGTATCCCGCCGATGTCACCTTTACGGCAGACAGTAACACCTACATAGTGAGCCTTCCCTCGCCCGGGAACGGCTGGACCGCGGTGCTGGCCTGCCCCGGAAGCAGCTGCTCCATAACGGCATCAGTGAGGAGAATGGCCTGGCATCCTGAGTATTCCCCCTCGGAGCGCCTCTGCTCGCCGCTTGAGGGTGAGACGGCATCATACACCTGTACGAGGGAGATCCATGAGGGAGATCCGGCGCTCCAGGGCGCCGCCCCGCCGGAAGGATCCCTCTATGAGGGAGGAGACGGCCTGGGCTCCGTGTGCCTCGAGGCGGTCATAGCCTTCAGCGGGCGGAAAATCCCCGACCGGAGCGACGAGTGCGGGAGCGATGTAAAAGGCTGCGCGCTCAGACGCTCAGAGTGCGTCGAGGGCACTGAGCTTTCTAACGGCGAGTGCGGCGAGCTCGAGAAAGTCTACTCCTGCGAGACCAGGACCTATACGGAGGAGACAAGGACGGTCTCAGACGGAGGCGGCTGCAGCGTGCCCTGCTACGGCACGGAGTGCGCCCGTGAAACCGTCCGGGAGACAGGGAGCGATCTCGCGAAGGCCTCGGCCATCAGCGAGGCCGCGATGGGTGCCGACACCGACATGAGCTGCGACGGCGGCGCCTGCATGGTATTCAGCGGAAGCGGAAGGGGCTGCAGCCGGAAGGCCGGTGGGCTCGTCAACTGCTGCAAAAAAGGAGGAAGCTCCAGGCTCACCGACTACATGGACATGTACTCCGGGGTGCGTGACATCCTCCGGCGCGGGAAGAGCCGCGAGGGAGGAAAGGACGCGCTCTGGTCGGGAGACACCGAAAGCGAGAAGGACGTTACGGAAAAGCCTGTCTCCTCAGGGAAAGACTCCGCTGACGCCGGCACGCCCGAGAAAAAAGGGGATGAGGACACCACGAGGGAGACCTCGGAGGAGTTCCGGCAGAAGTATGGGGACTCATCCGCCTCGAAGCTCTTCTCCTCAGACGGAAGCTCCTTCAGGAAGGGGAGATCGCAAACCATGCCCTCGCTGATGGACGCCTTCGAGGAGTTCGGGGTGAGGAATATTTTCGGGGACCTCCTGAGCTGCCCGGAGGATGATCTCCGCGCCACCACCAGAGCCGTCTCGAGGAGCTGCCATTATCTCGGGAGCTGGTGCAGCAGGAAGGTGCTGGGCGTCTGCCTCACGAGGCGCAGCTCCTGGTGCTGCTTCTCCTCGCCCCTTGCGAGGATCGTGCAGGAGCAGGGGCGCGCGCAGCTCGCCCGCTCCTTCGGCTCCGCGAGACACCCGGAGTGCCGGGGATTTACCATGGAGGAGCTCGGAGCGCTCGACTGGGACATGATGGATCTCAGCGAATGGGTGGAGATTGAGAAGGAGACCGGGCACTTCCCCGATGAGGAGAAAGCGGCGAAGGCAGGGGAGAACCTCGGGACGGATCTCTATGGGCGCTCATACCAGCGCGCGGAGGCCTCCGCGGAGAAGCTTGACGCCGCGGCGGAGAGCGGCGGCTCAATGGAGGACCTGAGCCGCTGATGCTGAGCGGGGGATGACTCTCCCGCTTTTTTGTTTCTGATTACTTCTTCTTTCCGTTGAGCCATTCCATGTACTCGCCGACGCCCTCGGCGACGGTATGGAACCTGACGTCGCAGCCTGCGGCGCGGAGCTTCGTGAGGTCCGCCTGAGTGAAGGCCTGGTACTTTCCTACAAGATCATCCGGGAACGGGATGAACTCGACCTCGCCGTGCCCGTGGTAGGCGATGACCGCCTTCGCGATGTTGAGGAACGGCTCGGCCCTTCCGGTGCCGCAGTTGTAGATCCCTGAGGCGCCCCTGTGCTCATAGAACCAGTAGTTCACCGCGCAGACGTCGCGCACGTACACGAAGTCCCTCATCTGCATGCCGTCGCCGTAGCCCATGCAGCCTTTGAAGAGCCTCGGGTTCTCGCCCCTCAGCATCTCGCCGTTCAGGTGGAAGGCGACCGACGCCATCCTGCCCTTGTGCTGCTCGCGCGGGCCGTAGACATTGAAGTAGCGGAGGGCCACGATCTGGGACTTGAGCGTGGGGAGCAGGCGGCGCAGGTACTGGTCCTGCATGAACTTGGTATAGCCGTAGATGTTGAGCGGCCCCTCGTACTGCCTCTCCTCGATGAAGTCGCGGTCGCGCCCGCCGTAGGTGGCGGCTGAGGAGGCGTAGATGAGAGGCACGGAGTTCCTGACGGCAAAGTCCATGAGGTTCTTGGTGTACTCATAGTTGTTCTTCATGATGTAGCAGCCGTCCCACTCGGTCGTGTCGCTGCAGGCGCCCTCGTGGAAGATGCAGTCGATCTTTCCCCAGGAGCTGAAGTCGTCGCCCGCGAGGATCCTCGCCATGAAGTCATTGCGGTCCATGTAGTCATAGATCTCGAGATCCGCGATATTGATGAACTTGTGGCCGTCCTTCAGATCATCGACGACAACGACATCGCTGTGCCCCTTCTCGTTCAGGAGCTTCACAAGATTGCTGCCGATGAAGCCGGCGCCGCCTGTTACAACAAACATAAAGAGCCTCCGATTAAAAGATGCCCCTATTATCCGCCAAAGGTGCGGTTTTTACAGTGACCGCGGAGGAAAAATCCTGCGCCGGGATGAGGAGGGAAAAACAGCAGAGCTGCGAAGGCCGGTGCCGGCAGAGCGGGCCCGGCGCTCGCAGAAAAGAAAATGCCCCGGCATCCATGGGACACCGGGACACTGCGCGAAATAAGGGCAATGTGCCGTTCAGAGCCTCTCTCAGTTCAGCACTCTCTGATGAGCGGTGGAGAGGGCCGCGTCAACATCCTGCCTGCCGCTTGTCGAGTTGGTGATGGCGCCCTGGATTGCGGACCAGAACTTGATCATCTGCGGGACAGAGGGCATCGGCTCGCCGTCCTGCGCGTTCTGCATGGTGACGTTCACCCGCGGATCGTTCTTCGACTTCGCCTGGAAGGACTTGAGGGCTAACGCGCCGAGGGAGCGGCGGTAGTTCATCTCGGTCATGCCCTCGTCAGTCAGCACGTAGTTCTCGATGAACTGTATGGCGATGTCCTTCTTCTTCGAGTGGGCATTGATGATGAGGCCCAGCACTCCGACCATCGCCTTCATGCGCTTGCCGTTGAGGGTCGGCAGGCGGTTCACGGAGAAGTCAACCTTGGCCTGCTCGTAGTTGGACCATGACCATGGGCCGTCGAGGACGCAGGCGACGCGGCCGTTCACGAAGTCATCCTGCATGATGCCGTAGTCGGTGCCCTTCACGATGTGCTTCTGCTTTATGAGATCGACGATGAACTTGAGGCCGGTCCTCGCGCCCTGGTTGCCGACGCCGGTGTCATTGACGTCATAGCCGGTGGCGGTCTTCTTGTATACATAGGCGCCCTGGGAGGCCATGATCGGGAAGGAGTAGTAAGGCTGCGAGTAGTCCCACTCAATCGCGTGGATGCCCTTCTTCTGCAGCTCATCATCAAGCTTCACCAGATCCTCAAGGGAGTCAGGCACGTCCTTGTCCTCGATGATCGAGCGGTTGCAGATCATGGAGATGGCCTCGACGCTGATGGGATAGCCCCAGGTCTTGCCCTGCATGGTGAGCGCGTCCCAGGAGAACCTGAAGAACTTGGCCTTCTCCTCCTCGCTCGGCGAGACAGGAGCTATGAGGCCGGCGTTCGCCCACTGGCCGAAGCGGTCATGCGCCCAGAGGTAGATGTCCGGACCCTCGCCGCGGGAGGCGGCCTTCTCGAACTTGATCTCGGACTGCTCCTGGTTCTCAATCTTTACCTTTATTCCGGTTTCCTTGGTATAGCGCTCCGCGACCTTGGAAAACGCATTGTAGTCAGTCGCGTCGCGCGTCCAGATGGTAAGGAGCGGATCAACGGCGCTGTCTTCTTCTGCAAGAGCTGGAAATGCGGCAACTGAGGCGGCAATGGCGGCCGCGAGAACAATTTTATTCATCTGTTATATCTCCGTGACTGGCGATCCTGCGCCGCTTTGCGGCAGCCCTTCCGATTCTTGCGATCAGATCTGAAGCTGGGCATCCGCTGCGGGCCCGGATCCGGCAGGCTTGTAGTGTACCGCAGAAAAAGCCCGTTATTAACACGGATGCAGGTAAAACTGGCCGTATCTCACATGAAGAATCATGAGAGTGCAGGCTGTCTCACACTTTCACACTTCGTGGCATGCGCAGGGCGTACCGTACTGCGTTCCTGCGGGCATATGCATGAGAAAAAGGAGAAGAAGGAGCGCCCTGCCCTGGAAACGGACGTGGGGCTTTGTACGGGAAATATGCCAGCAAAAAGTTCCGGCAATTTTTATTAAAAATGTTATCTATATCTCAAAATAGTTAAAATTCAGGCGCCTATGTGAGTAAATATCAACCATTTTGCTTTTTCAGGTGCTAATATGGAACAGCCAACCGGAACTACGGCCGATATGTTCACCAGGAGTGCTCCATGGAATGCGGTCTCCGGAAGGCAGCAGCGGCAAGAAGATCCACATCAAGCCGCAGTTAGTTCCTTAAAACATGTATTTTCGCCGCGTCCAATCCGCGGCTTTTTTGTTTCTCCACCTCGCAATTTCCTGGCAGCCTTCCAAAGGCAGCATGTCTTTGTTCAAAGCATAGGAACACCTACCCAAAGAGGCTCGCCGCTCATGGAGGCACTGAGCACCTGGTCAGCCATCGCGCAGTCTGAGACATGCTTAAGGCGGAGCCATTCCGAAAAAAGGTAAAAAATCACCTTAATTCGGAATGGCAAGATCCCATGGTCTTCTGTTCTGCACCAAGTCACACTCTGCCTCAGGCATCTGCCAGCTACTAATTCATTACGAAAAAAAAGTAAAAATTTACCTTAATTCGGAATGTAGTACATTAACTGTCATAATTAAATCTCCAGGCCGATTTGCACGACAATTCAATCTCATGAGTTAAAAACGGAATGCTCAAAAACATTACATGCCTGCCAGAGGAAAGTCCACTTGTTCAATGCTGTCCATTACCGCTTCAAATAGACTGGATTTAACAAATACACGGTGCATGACTCACTATGACATTGTTACAGGTTTATAAATTTGATCGATCCACCTGTGCCAGCTATCATAGTCGGTATTGAATGAACAGACCATGAACTGCGGTCCGCTCGATTTCGGCAATACACGGTATGTTCTTCCTGTCATGACTGCGAAAGCTATGCTGAGCTCTTCCGGAAACTCTGCCGCAGAACTGAAACAGTCGGACAGCGCCCCTTGCATGAGGAGCGTGGATTGAAACCTTGATCCTGACAGCCTCGAAAGATCATAGGAATGTGACGCGGCAGTGAGGCCGCCAGTGAGTTACCGTCTCATAAAGTGCCTCATCTCACAGACACTTCCTGAGCTGATATGATAGTTTTCAGGCACTCGGACAGAATAAGGAATCAAAACCATGGTCTTCATCTTAGGCGCAATAGTTGGCATCGTGCTGATGCTGATAGTCTTCGCTCCGAAGCTCCTTTCAGGCTCCGGCAAGGCGCGCGGCGGCATTCTCATGCTCGAGAGGCCGGGCGACCGCTTTGACGCGCGCTCGTTCAAAGTATTCCATGTAATAAAGGAAGGGGCCCTCGCGAACGCGGCAGAGAATGATGGATCTGACGGCGTGATGTACAGCGGCACAACAGTGCTTTTCCCCGCCGGCGGCGTGAACAGCTTTTACGACGAGCAGATCATCACCGTCCCCGAGGGGAAGATCGCGATGCAGGTCGGGACATTCCGCTATAAGGCAGAGAAAGGCGATGAGAGAACTTTCCCGGTTGTAGACTTCCTTGACGAGAACGCACTGCCATGAGATGCGGCACGCGGGGCTTAAATCATCACTGCCCCATTTCCCCATGCATCATGAGCCCGCATTAAAGAGGCGGGACGTTTTCTCCGCTGCCCCGCAGCATCACGTCATTTTTCCTGTGACCTCCGGCAGAATATAAAGATTTCAGGCATGAGGCCGATACATCAGCGTGCTGCAATCAGAGGATCTGTGCTGACACGCCTGCAGCACTTCTTTTCCAGGGCGGTTTTAACGGGAGGCCATAGGAACATGACAGAATGCCATAAAGAGCAGGGATTCACTCTCATTGAGCTGATCGTCGTCATTGTCATCCTCGGCATTCTCGCCGTCACTGCCGCCCCGAAGTTCATGAACCTCACCTCAGATGCCAACTCGGCAGTCGTCAAGGGGCTCGCCGGAGCAATAAGATCCGCAAGCCAGACTATTTACGCCAAAAGCAAGGTCAACAGGAACGGGGCAAACCCGTCCTATGTATGCGCGACAGATGAGTGCATCGGAGAGGAATACCTGTCAGCTGAGGAACAGCAGAAGAAAACACAGGATCTGTACAATGCTGCTGAGGCAAGAAACGGCTGGATCGGCGTAACAGACAAAGGGTATCCGATTTCAGGCTACAGCGGCGGCAACAACAGCATCAAAGCGACTATAGTCGGGGCAATTGACCTTGGTGTTGCCATGAAGGGCGAAGACTACATCAACATGATGGCGGATGAAAAGAACGGTTACAAGTGCGAGACATCGGCCAACAAGACTGACTGGATCGTGTACCGCGTGGACAGCACCGGAGGAACGGTGCTGGGCGGTCTGGTTTTTGTCCCAAAAAGCGCTCCGGCTGACGCAAAGAAAGCAAGCCATTACGGAAAGGACAAAAAAGACTCGGCAGAGTCCGGCAAGTCAACCTGCGGCGTTTACTACAGATCGGGCACAATTCATGAGCTGGGTGAAAACGTGTCAGGAAGATTCACCGAAACAACCCCGATCATCAAAGTATTCACCAAGGGCTGCTGACCAGGCAGCAATGCTGTCAAAGAAGATGAACCGGTCTTAGGACCGGCTTTTTTTTGTGCCTGTTCTCCTGGAGGTTACTGAAGTTCCGGCACCGCATGTCCGCATTAAACATATATCCAATCTGTATATATGGCAAGTTTTCAGTATTTCAACCCCACAGGCGTAAATTTAATTTATGAAAATTTCCCCGTGTTTTTCTTGAATTTCCCCTTGCCATCATCATATAGGAATGTGCAAAGGAAATAATACAAGAACTGATAAGGGCCGAAGGCTGAGACCTGAGGCCCGGGAGATTTCAAAAATGTCAAAGAATCATAACAATGCACTCTGCCGCGGAGAATTCGGAGTTCCTACCCTGTTCGACTTCTTCAGCCGCCCGATTTCAGCATTCAGCGGCTTTGACATGGAGGACGAAGGCTTCAAGGCTGACGTAGAGGACAAAGGCGACCGCTATCAGGTGAAGGCCGAGATGCCGGGCGTCAAGAAGGAAGACATAAAGCTCTCCTTCGATGACGGGGTTCTGACCATCAAGGCCGAGCACAACACCGAGAAGAAGCAGGGCAACGAGAAGAAGGGCTACCTCGTTGAGGAGTGCTCCTACGGCACCTACGAGAGGAGCTTCAGGTTCGATGACGCGGATCCTTCGGACATCAGCGCAGCCTTCGCGAACGGCGAGCTCGACGTGTGCCTGAAGAAAGTTCCGCAGAAGCAGTCGACTGCCATCAAGATTAACTGATAACCTTCGCAGGCTTCTCTGCCTGACTTAATGGTGGCTGGCGACACCGGGCCTCCGGAGAAATCCGGGGGCCTTTCTGTTTTCGGAAGAAACATCATCATATGTCTGCGCATAGCCTTAAGGCGCCGTCAATTGCTACCCCATTTCACATTTCCCGTCCGCTCACGTGGATCTATTCCGCCCGTTGGCTATAATCAGTGCACCGTACGGCTGACGTGCAGCCTAAAGGAGAATTGCGGAGAGTGAGATGTCTCTGGTTGACGATCTGAACAGGGCAGACAAGATGAAGGACGTTCCATGGAAGAACATGGATCAGTCCTCTGTGGGAGCAATAGCGGAGAAGGCCTCCTGGGCAGTCTCAAAGCTCTGGCCCGCAGGGAGCCTCTCGAGAATAACGGGCTCCGTCTCAGACTTCAGGATAGTCAGCGGCACCTGGTACTTCACCCTTGAGGATGACTCCCAGCCGGAGAACACCAGAGCCTCCATCCGTGTCTTCATGTACCCGAGCGACTGCGCCGGGGCAGGGTTCATTCCGTCAAACGGCGACCTTGTCGCCATACAGGGACAGCCCTCCTTCCTCATCCGCAAATGCTCACTTGAGCTCCGTGCCGTAAAAATGAGCCGAATCGGCCTCAGCGAGATTGAGGCAGGCCTCAGGAAGCTCAAGAGCAGGCTCGACAGGGAAGGTGTCTTTGACGTCAAGTCAAAGCCAGAGATACCTGCCCACATCGCGGCCATCGGCATCATCACGAGCGGGAGCGGCGCTGCGCGCGGCGACATCGAGAGCGAGCTGCGCGCGGCCATGCCCTGGGTCAGGGTCATACTCTATCCCGCGAGCGTCCAGGGCTCCGGTGCCGCAGAGTCGCTCGCGAAGGCTATCGACAAGGCGGTCCGCGACAATAACGCTGACGTGCTCATCCTCACTCGCGGAGGCGGCGCCAAGGAGGATCTCCGGGCCTTCAACAACGAGATGCTGGTGAGGAAGGTCGCCTCATCGCCCATCCCGGTCATCAGCGCCGTCGGACACAACCGCGATCAGGTCCTCACTGACCTTGCGGCGACCCGCCACGCCTCGACCCCGACCCAGGCCGTCTCAATCCTGAGGCGCGCCTCGAGCGAGACCCGCGCGAACATGAAGGACCGCGTCGAGAACATCGTCCTCGCCATACTGGTACTCCTGGTCATCGCCCTCGCTGGCGTCATGGTCTGGCTCCTCATGAGGCAGCAATGAAGCATATTCAGAAAACCGCCGTGGCAGCAGCGCTTATGCTGTCTGCCGCCCTGCCGCTTTCCTCCTGCTCTAAAGCGGAGAAAGCCGCGGCCCCCGATCTTAAAGCTCTTGAGGATAAGGCCGCCGCAGGTGATCCGGCAGCAGCGAACGATCTGGGCGAAATCTACGCAGGAGGCGCCCTGGTGCCAGCCGACTACGGCGCCGCTTACTACTGGTATAAAAAGTCCGCGGAGAAAAACTATCCCCGCGCGGTATTCAACATCGGCGTCATGAAAATCACCGGGCGCGGCATAGAGCAGGACAAGAAGGAGGGCTGCCTCCTGGTGAAAAAGGCCGAGGACCTCGGAAGCGCCGACGCGAAGAAGGCAAGGCCCGTCATCTGCCGCGGCGAATAAGCGGGAAGCGCTGCCAGGCCCGGGCAGGTCTCACCTGGCAGCTGAACACAGGACCTAATATCCGGCATAGCCCCGGCACCACGTCCGGAGCATTTTCAGTCAGACATGGTGCACGGCGCGGTAGAAGAGCGTTCCGCCCGGATAGACCTTCACCTTATAGCCCTTCTGCTGCAGGATCCTCGCGGAGTCATACGCCCTCACGCCTCCCCGGCACATGACGATGAATGTTTTTGAGGGGTTGAGCTCCATGACTCTCTCCCTGATGCTCCCGAAGGGGATATGCACAGCGCCCCTGAAGGAGAACTCGGCAAGCTCTCCCTTTTCACGCACGTCAAGCACAGTGCATTCGGGGTGCTTCTCGAGCTCATCCCAGGCAGCGAACGAGACGAGGCCGTCGATGACGTTCGAGGCGGTGAACCCGGCCATGTTCACCGGATCCCTGGCGCTTGAGTAGGGAGGCGCGTAGGCAAGCTCCAGCTCTGCGAGAGCACGGACGCCCGCATGGAGCCTTATGGCCGCGGCGATGACGTCGATGCGCTTGTCCACTCCGGCGCCTCCCACAATCTCCGCGCCGAAAACCCTGCTCCCGTCAGGTGAGAAGAGGAGCTTGATGAACATGTCGGAGGCTCCCGGGTAATAGCCTGCGTGGCTTCCTGCCGAGATGATCACGGACTCATAGTCCCTGCCCTTCAGAAGGCCCCGTTTCACGAGCGCCTTCTCAGAGCTTCCTGTGGAGGCCGCGGTGAGGCCGAACACCTTCGCGACCGAGGAGCCCTGAGTCCCCTTATAGGCCTCATGATTCCCGAGCGCGATGTTGTTTGCGGCAATCCTGCCCTGCCTGTTCGCGGGCCCCGCGAGCGGTATGCTGGTCTTCTCCCCGGAGATGAAGTCCGTGACATCAATGACGTCGCCTGCCGCGTAGATGTCAGGATCGGACGTCACAAGCTCAGGCGAGACCGCGATTCCGCCGGTCTTCCCAATCTCAAGCCCTGCGTCCCGCGCGATGGCGGAGTTCGGCCGCACGCCGATGGCAAGAACGGCGAGATCCGCCTCCACTGTTCTCCCGCCCGAGAGCCTGATGAGAAGCCCTCCGTCATCCCTCTCCTGGAACTCCTCGGCGGCAGTGCCGGTGAGAAGCTCAACGCCGTTCCGCCTCAGCTCTCCCGTCAGCACCTCGGCCATCTCCGGATCGAGGGGAGGCATGATCTGGGGCGACGCCTCGATGAGAGTGACCGAGCAGCCTGCCTCCCGGAGGTTCTCCGCCGCCTCCAGCCCGATGAAGCCTCCGCCTATTACAGCGGCACTCATGAAGCGGTGGACTGACACCAGGCTCCGGAGCCCCACCGCATCGTCAACGGTCGTGAGCGTCCTGACCCTTTTGAGCCTTATCCCAGGGATATCCGGAACTATAGGAGAGGCGCCTGTCGCGATGACGAGGCGATCATAGGGCTCATCGTACTCCCTGCCGTCAGCTCCCCTTACCCTCACGGTCTTTGCCGCGCGGTCAATCGAGAGTGCCTCGCTCTCCGTCCTCACGTCAATCCTGAACCTGCTCTTAAGGCGCTCCGGCGTCTGCACGCTGAGATCGGACCGATCCCTGATGACTCCTCCCACAAAATACGGAAGCCCGCAGTTCGCGAACGAGACATAAGGCCCCTTCTCGAGCATCACTATCTCAGCGCTCTCGTCAAGCCTCCTGAGCCTCGCGGCGCAGCTCGCTCCTGCCGCGACTCCGCCTATGATCACGGTCTTCGTCATTTGTCCTCCCGGGAAACAGCAGTGCTGCCCTGATTCAGCATAATTCCCATTGATTATAGGAATGGGAAAGCGGAATAACCTTGAGCGCTGTCGCAGGAGGGAAAGTCTACCCGGACGCTCCCCCTGCACGCGCCGCGCGCGGCTTGCCGTGCCATAATGATGAGGCGCCTTTTCAGCAGCAGATTTTAAGGACCGGAGCTATGGAATACGGACAGCAGTCCCTCTTCGAGAACAGGGAGAACGAGCCGCTCGCCTCGAGGATGAGGCCGGAGACTTTGGATGATTACGCCGGGCAGAAGCACCTGCTCGGAAAAGGCATGGTTCTCAGGAAGCTCATCGAGAGCGACCGCATCCCCTCCATGATTTTCTGGGGACCTCCCGGGACCGGGAAGACCACGCTTGCCCGGATCATCGCGAGGATGACGAAGGCCGAATTCATCAACTTCTCTGCGGTCACGAGCGGCATAAAGGAGATCCGCGACGTGATGCGCGAGAGCGAGAAAAGGCGCGAGGCCGGATTCCGGACCATCGTCTTCGTCGACGAGATCCACCGCTTCAACAAGGCGCAGCAGGACGCCTTCCTGCCCTTCGTGGAGAAGGGGAGCATCATCCTCATCGGGGCCACGACCGAGAACCCCTCGTTCGAGGTCAACGGCGCGCTCCTCTCGAGGTGCCGCGTGTTCGTGCTCAAGCAGCTCACGACGGACGACATCGTCTCCATCCTCGAGAAAGCGCTCTCCTCCCCCGAGGGGCTCAGGGACGATCATGTCTCCTGCAGCCGCGCTCTCCTTGAGAGGATCGCGGTGTTCTCGAACGGCGACGCCCGCACCGCCCTCTCGGTCCTTGAGATGGCCGCCATGAACGCGGAGCGGGATGATGGCGGAGAGGCAGTCATCACCAAGGAGGACATCGAGCAGTGCACCTCGAGGAAATCGCTCCTTTATGACCGCAACGGCGAGGAGCACTACAACATCATCTCGGCGCTGCACAAGTCGATGAGAAACTCCGATCCTGACGCAGCGGTCTACTGGCTCGCGAGGATGCTAGAGGCAGGCGAGGATCCCATATATATCGCCCGCCGGGTCACCAGGTTTGCCGCCGAGGACGTGGGGCTTGCGGATCCCAACGCGCTGCGCCTTGCTGTCGCGGCCTTCGAGGCCTGCAGGCTAATCGGCATGCCGGAGTGCTCCGTCCATCTCTCGGAGGCGGTTATCTATCTCTCCCTGGCCCCGAAGTCGAACTCCGCATACCTTGCCTACGAGCGGGCGAAGAGGGACGCGGCGAAGGACCTTGACGAGCCGGTGCCCATGCAGATCCGGAACGCCCCGACCAGGCTCATGAAGGACTTGGGGTTCGGGAAGGGCTATGAGTACGCCCATGACGCGAAGGATAAAATCACGGGGCTCGTATGCCTCCCGGAGCGCCTCATTGACCGCTCCTACTACCGTCCGACCGAGGAGGGGGTCGAGAAGACCTTTGCGCAGAAGCTCAGGTGGGCAAAGTACATGCACAGAAAACTCAGGGAGGAGAAGAATGCGGCTGAAGGACAGAAACCCGCAGATCCTCCACATGGAGACGCTGCTGGCGGGAAATAAAGGCAGCCTGATCCAGCCGGAGAGAAGCCTGCTCAGGCCGTAACTCCGGCCCGAGGCAGGCTCACGCACAGCGCATTATTCATGTACCTGCCGTATACCTGAATTTTCTCTCGGAAATGCTTATGCCCAGAAAGCAGATTCAAGGAAAAAGCGTTTGATTACAGGGCACTGGGCGGAAAAATATGCATAAACAGTCCAAACTCTGCCACGCAGAATGCATTTAGGTTAAAAATAAGCGGCTTGTGCCATGATCTGACTGCCGAAGAGAAGGTGTTTATAAGGCAAGATTCATTTGATATACGAGGTATTTATTGAGGAATCAGAGCAGGAGTGATTATTACCGATAGTCAGACCGGAACAATATTCCCGGACTCAAATCAAGAAGGAACAGAAAAATGACTGAAGATCTGAAAAATGCAGTTGCAAAGAGGGTAGCAACATTTGATGAAGATGATCCTGCAGTTGACAAGGCAAGGTCTGAGGAACTCATGACAGTTCTCAGTGACATCGATGGAGCACTTGAGTTTATCAAAAGAGCTGGCACGGACTTCGAGGTTTATATGCTGAATGAGATTCTCTGCGACATGTGGGATGCGACTCATGATAACAGGTTCATTGAAGCTTACCGGTATAGAGCAGAGAAAATGGAAGATCCGGAAATGAAGCGCAGCATCCTTCATGAAATCAACTGGGTCTGAATCAGTAGTGATGTTGTGAAATAATTGCACTTAAGGAAAAAATACATTCTGGCCATGGTAAATGTCCGCGTCCGTAGAAGATCAGCCAGTGAAGACAAAAACCCAGAACGGGTCTGACAGAAGTGGCAAAGCTCTTGATGAGAGCCACCTTGTGCTTAAGCTCAAATACGCTGAAAATGATGCAGAATATAAAAAAGGAAGCAGTGAAACAGATTAAGAGCAGGAGACACGTTCTGCTGACAGGCTCATAAACTGAATAATGCCGTGTGTATTGCAAGCAATTATCAGGAATGTGTGCAATCATCAGTTAATTATAGGCGGTAAATTATGACTTATAAAAAAATAAGTACAAGCAACACTGTAATGAGGCTGATCAACGCGGAAAATCTTGTCTATGCCGATAAAACACCATTTATAGCACGTCTGGAGGAAGATCCTGCCTGCAAGGTTGCAGTTTTCCTGCGTCCCCGGCGTTTTGGCAAAACACTGTTTACCGATATGCTGATGAGTTACTATGACCGCTCACTTGCCGGTAGTTTTGACAGTACTTTCAAAGGAACATGGATTCATGAGCACAAGACTTCACTGGCAGGCTCATATTGCTGTGTCCGTTTTGATTTTTCTTCGGTATCTGGTGATGCGAAGCTGGTTAAAGCCAGCTTCACAGGCGAAATCGCCTATGCACTGATGGATTTCACCGATCGTTACCCTGATCTCGGACTGCCATACAGCGAACTTAAAGCTGATCTTTATGCCGAGCCATCTGATCTCATGAAGGCTTTTGTAGCGAATTTCCGCAGACATTCAACCGGCAGAGACCTGCTGTATGTCATTATCGATGAGTATGATCATTTTGCAAATGACATTCTGTCACGTGACACTGAAACATTCAGGAAAATAACCTCAACTGCAAAAGAGCATGAAGGCTTCATTAAGCAATTTTACTCTTATCTTAAAGAAGCATCGGGAGGAGATCGAAGCCGGCCTATCGAACGCTTTTTCATTACAGGAGTCTCTTCGGTATCACTCGATTCCCTGACCTCCGGCTTTAATATCTGCACTAATATCAGCAATGAGCTGTGGTGCAACTCCATGGTTGGATTTACCCATGCAGAACTGTCAAAAATAATCGATGAAACAGTTGATCTAAGTGCGTTGCCCGGGATTGATAAAACCAAAATTCTTCAGGTAATGGAAAAATTCTACGATGGATACACTTTTTCTCCCAAGGCAAAAGAACGAATTTTTAATTCAAGCATGTGCCTTTATTTCCTCAGGGCTTTGATTCAAGCAAACGAAATGCCCGAAAAGCTTGTACCTGAAAGCGCTGGCGCAGACCTGAGCAAACTTGATGGCATGCTTCGGATTGCAATCCCGGAAGCCCGTAATCAGATTGCAGAGCTCATATTCAGACGCGAGGAAATTTCTTCAGATCCACCAGCAGCATTGAACCTCAATCAGAATGATCTCTTTGATTTCAGTCAGGCAGTTTCAATGCTGATGTATATGGGTTATCTTACAATAGCATATTCTTTACCAGGCTCTAGAAAGCTGGTTTACAGATGCCCGAATGAGATCTGTTATCAGGTTTTCCTGAACTACAGTGAATATTGCTTCGGACTAAGGAAAAGTCAGAACATCGATCTGCTTGGTTTGATCGAGGAAGCAGATCCTGCTTCGCTGATCAAAAGCGTTGAGACAATCATCTCAGATTTACCAGATTCCGGTTTAGCTGGTTTTAACGAGCGAACTCTGCAGATGTGTTTTGATTTTGCCATAAAACAGGAAAAATCCGGCTTACTTCACCCGTTTCTGGAATATGACACCGGTGACCACGGGAAAACAGATATCTATATCGACAACTCCAGGCCTGACGGGCACAGATTCGTAATTGAACTCAAATATCTGTCAAAAAAACAAGCTACAGAAGCTGCCATCGACGCCAAATTTTCCGAGGCCGTTGCCCAACTGCAGCGCTACAGCGCAGGGCCGAATTTACGCGGTGCAAAACCTTTGGACCTCTGGGCTGTAGTGTTTGCCGGACGTAAAGCGGTAAAAGTTCAACGGGTGTTCCGAACAGCAGAACTCTGACTGCATAGGCAGGATATCTGCTTTTGCACAGGACACACGCTGTTACCAGAAGCATGACACCTGAACAATATGCCAGGAGAGATTAGAACACAATGTCCACTTTAATATCTTTTTCCACGTCAATAAATGATTTTTCCGTTGAAGACTTTCTCATTCAGAAGCATATCGATGGATTCCCTGATGTCCCTGTTGCCAGGCAGGAAACACCTGCATATTGCACCATGCACGTTCGGGTCATTGTTCCAGATTACGAATCCCCTCTCCGTTCCCTCGCCATTGCAGTCAGGCTCAATCGTATATGTCTGGCCGTCGTAGGTAAATTCCACCTCGTGGTTCTCCGAGAGCTCCTCTTACAGCTCTTCGAAAGTATCTCCAATCATAATTTCACTCCTATAAGAATTTGATTGAGTTTACCAGCATTGCTGTCATTTCAAATTAGCTCGACAATGTCAATCAAAACAAATACAATCATAGTACAATGTAAAAAGAGGTATTATCATGGCGACAGCACAAACTCAGATTAGGATAGATACAAATATCAAAAAGGAAGCAGTGTCGTTGTTCTCCAGTCTTGGTCTTGACATGTCCAGCGCCGTAAACCTGTTTCTTCATCAGTGCATTCTTCACGGTGGACTTCCTTTTGCAGTGGAGCTGCCAGACTATTCTAAAAAGTTCAGCAACGCTTCAGCAGTTAATGAAAAGGCATTACTAAATCAGGATGCCAAAAGAGCCGGCTGCACAGATGATCCAGAAAATGTTCATAGAACATAGCAAACCAGCTAGGATCAATATTGTAATCCTGCCATGTGCAGTCAATCGGTCACACTATTTGAGAAAATCCATATAAAAAGGAAGAAGTTACATGAAAAATATAGCGCAAACTCAAAGTTTTACAGATTTAATAGATTTTGGTTATATTTACATTGATAAAACAGAACAGATCTTTAATCTTCTGAAAAACAGAAGGGCTTTCATCTCAAGGCCACGCCGTTTCGGTAAATCTCTCATGTTAGATACAGTAGGGACATTATTTGAATCAGGAGTTGAGCCTTATTTCAAAGGCACTTGGATTTATGATAAGTGGACAGAAAGGAAATATCCTGTTCTAAGACTGAATTTTCTGAAGTACACAAGCGAATATGATGATTTCAAACGGCTTTTTTCTAAAGACATTGAATATTTTGCCAACAAACTCGGAATAGGAGAGAAAATTACACCAAATTCCAAGCCTGATGAATTGATGTTTGATCTTTTAAAGGCTCTGAACGAACTTAATTTGAAAACAGTCATTCTGATTGATGAGTACGACACTCAGCTGACCGCCAACATTAACAATCCAGAACTATACGAAAAATTCAGGAAAGAAATTCGCAATCTGTATGGGATCATGAAAGGCGATCCATGCATACGATTCCTTGGGGTTACAGGAGTTACCAGATTAAAAGACGTTTCAGTTTTTTCTGCAGGATCTGATATTCTCGATGTAAGTTATGCCTCAGAAGTTGCCAAAATCACAGGATTCACCAGAGAAGATTTAAAAAAATACTATATCGACTATATAAACCTTGCAGTTTCACTCGATAAAGGAATACGGGAAGAACAAGTCACTGCTGAGCAACGAGAAGAACTTTTGGATAGGCTTGCAGAAGAATATAACGGTTACTGCTTTGATGAGACCCACAGGATAAAAGTATATTCTACCTGGTCAATCAACTGTTTCTTTATGAATGCCTATAAAAAAGGATATGTTGTTTTCGGTGATTATTGGTATGACAATGGGGGGATGCCTTCAATTCTGGAAAGGTACCTCGAAACACACAAGATAAGACTAGAGAATTATGCAAATGATATCGATGTCAAAATGAATGATTTCTGGAACCCATCTTCACTGCTTAACATGAGGCAGGAAGTTTTGATGTGCCAAACCGGATACCTAACAGTAAAATCAACTGTTCCTGATGGCGGTTCTGTGACCGTTGGCATCCCTGATAATGAAGTACGCCGTTCATTTGAAAAGCTTTTGTCGCAGAACATATTTGCTACAGCTGATTTCTCGAAAACAAGGAATGAAAAGTTGTTTTCAGAGGCAACTCCTGAAGATATAGTCGGAAAGCTCAACAAACTGTTTAACACAATCAGCTATGAAGATTTCAAGAAAATAGACGAGAAGATCATTCAGGGGTACCTCCATGCCTACATGGCTGGGTCAGATCAACCAGTACAGACAGAGGTCCAAAGCGCAACAGGAAGAAGTGACATAATTCTCGAATATAGCAAACGCCGTCTGGTGCTTGAGCTTAAATATGCTGAAACAGAAGCAGAATGTGAAAAGAAGCTCTCAGAGGCTGTTGAACAGATCAAAAACAGAAACTACGGAGAAACACTGCCAGAGAAACCTGTCCTGAAGCTGGCACTTGTTTTCAACGGTGACAGCAAAGTCAGGCAGTTCACTCATTATGAGACTGTTGAATGAAATCACTCTGACTATAGCCAGGTACAAGATCACAGCCTGCAAATCGGCTGCTGTACGCCTTACTGAAAAAGTCGAGGGGCGAAGGAAGACAGCAGCTCTCAGAGCTCGCCATTTTTATTACAGGCTAGGCTTTCGTCTCACTCTATCCCATGGTCCAAGACTTCAGCATCCGCGCAAATCTCGGTATTTTTAATTCGACCAGGAACTTTCATTCCGATTACAGCCAGACGGTGTCACTGCTGATGTACCCTTAACTTTCCCTACATTATACCCTAGCCAGTATTCACCCACCCCAGCAGAAAGGGCATAGACACTCGTGTTTATGCCCTTTTTTCGTATGCTTTTCTTGCTCCTTAGACTAGGGTATACTATACCCTAGTCTAAGGAGCACCAGTATGCCAAGAACCTCAATGCGTTTTGACCCAGTAGAAATTCCGATTAATGTGTCTGTTTCACGCAGTAAGGGATACGTGTACTACAACACGACCACAGAGTGGGTACCAATGAAGAGCAATCCCCAAAAGAAGCATGCCACCCACAAAAAGGTGATTATCGGGAAAGCCTTAATTGTGGGTGAAAACTGAGAAGGATGGTTCCTAACTCAAATTACTTCCTGATTTTTGCAAAAGACCAGATTCCAGAACAGCCAAACAGGAATACCAATATTTCCGTAGGAATATATGCTGCAATCAGAAAGCTAGCCATGGATTCAGGTCTGACAGAAGAGCTGTTGAAAGTTTTCTCGGAGGAGGAAGCCTATCTCATGCTAGACCTGTCGATGTTCATGCTGAGCGCAAAGTCAGCGGTTTTTCAAGAGTACCCGCATTGGGGCAGATCTCACGCTATTTTTTCCGAGTCTGTCAGGAGCGACAGTTATATCAGCAGGTTTCAGAAAGGAAGCATTTCCCTTTCAAGAATAAATCTGTTTAATGAGCTTTGGGCAAAGCGGGCCATTGATGACGGGAAACTTTATTTTTGCTACGACTCAACGAATATCAATTCTCAGTCCGAGGGAGTATTTCTTGTCCAAAAGGGACACGCCAAAGATGATAATTCACTGGAGCAGGTGAACGTTGATTATGTAGTACGTCAGAGAGACGGACTTCCAGTAACTTTCAGAGTCTTCCCCGGAGCCATAATTGATATGGTAGAGGCGACTGAAATGCTTAAATTTTTGGGTACCCTGAAAGACCTCAAAAATTCATCCATTACAATTATCTGCGATCGCGGATATATGTCTGAAGATAACGTGCAGCGGATGGATGATGCCAGTCTTAACTTTCTTCTGATGCTGAAAAGCAATATGAACGTTACAAAGGATTTGCTAAAAAAATACGCGGCCTCCGTCCGTTCCTCTGCACATTACATTCCTGAATCGGACCAGTATGGCATGACTGTAACAGATCAGCTTTTTGTTGGCGACACTAGGACAAGGTATTTCCACATTGTCTGGTCATCGGATCGCGAAAAGGATGATCGCAAAACGTTTTTCACCAAACTTGCGGCAAAAGAACTCAGGTTAAGAAGAAAGATAGAGCGAAAAGAACAGGTAACCTACGATGAAATGATGGATTTCGCTGACTGGTTCAAGCTGAGTTCAACAAAAGCCGGAACAGTTCCAGATAATAAAAAAGGACGCAAGGCCTCCGGCGAGACTAAGGAAGAGGAATCATATGTAATTAATTCAGCAGAGCGTGATGTTGAAAACATCGATGAATGCGCAAAAAAGTTCGGATTCCGCATCCTGGTGTCGTCTGAAAAAATGGACACCAGGGAAGCAATGGAGGCCTATTCCAAACGTGACTGCGTGGAAAAGGTCTTTTCAGCTCTCAAGTCGACTTTGGGCATGGAGAAAATTGGAGTGTACAGCGATGATTCCATTCATACCAAAATGCTTATCTGGTTTTTGGCAGCGATACTCCATTCATTGATTTTCAATCGTACTATGGAACTCAGGGAAAAAGACAGAAAGAGTTTCACTGTACGTTCCATCATTAATCTGCTCGAGGAAATTTCTGCTGATGAGGACCTTAACACAGGGAAATATAAACGACGTTTCAAACCAATAAGGAAGCAGAATCGCATTATGAAATGCCTTGGTGTGACCATCGATGATATTGACTCTTGTATAGATAAACTCTGACATTTGCACATGTTTGAAAACATGGCATTTTAAGTGGTTTAAGTCGCTAGGGTATATTTTTAGGAAAAGTTAAGGATGTACCGGGGCTTTCTGACACTCGCGCCTTCTGAGAGAGGCTCATCAAAATTCAGGTACCGCTGCCCCAATGATGCCTGCCGCAAGGCATTTCTCAAGTGTATGGAACAGCTCTCCTGACAAACGGAAATCATAAGCAGCCACTTCTCACCCGGCTCCGTCGCGGATCGCGGTCGGCCTTTTGCCGGATATTCACTTTCTGTCCGGACTCTCTCATATCCCAGCCTCCTTTTCTGACACGCTCTGCAGGGCCGGTACAGTCTGCCTGCCTTTGGGGTATACTCACCGAATCCGCCCCGGCGGCACAGAATGGAGCAGAAATGTCAAAGATAACAGCAGACGCACTCATCCCCTGCGTAAGGGACTACCTTAAAAGACAGGGCCTTGTCTTCAATTACTCTGAGGAGCTCAAAGGCTTCGGCTTCGGCATGGAGCTGAAGAATGACAGGGGTGTCGCCGGCGTTGCGGCCGTCTGCGGCGATGACAGCCTCATAGCGTTCTGCACCTCGCCTCTCCATATAAGGGATGAGCGCAGGAACGATGTCGCAGAGTTTCTGCACCGGGTGAACATGAACATGCTCTTCGGCTGCCTGCAGTTCGACATTGACAAAGGCAGCGTGCGCTACATGGCGTACTCGCGCCTCTGCGGCGTCATGCCTGATGACTCTACTCTTGCGTCAATCATGATGGCGTTCCGGGTCATTGACGACACCGAGCCCCTCCTTGAGGCAGTCGATAAGGGAGAGATCTCCCCGAAGGACGCGGCCGCAAAGCTCGAGTCATAGACATGAATTAAAATCATTTAAATTCACCGCGCACTGTGCGGTGAATCTAACCAATTTGGTGCATGTTTCTGCCATTATCCGCATAGACTACAATTCGCTACTCAATGCGTAGCGAATTGCTTTGTCATAAAACAGTAATCATTATGTGCACAGCAAAGGCAAATGCCAGCGGTGGTAACTACAAGATTCATACTGCCTTATCCGACAGTGTCCATTATTCATACCTGTTTCTGCAACTTACGGGCTTTTCATCTATCAAAAGTACCAGGCATAATACGTATTGATTAAAAAATCCTCAGATATAATCTTTGTACTTTACAAAACCGCCTGCTGAAAGAACTACATTTGTCATGAACCACTGAACCAGTCATCAGGATATTATGACAATTTCATTTTGGCCACTAGAACATCTAATATATGATTATTAGGCTATATTTATCCATTTTATCCTAAAGTATTCGCGTTTTATGATACAATTTGAATATAATGATAATTAGCCCTGACATACTGACAATTCACCGCACACTGCGCGGTGAATCTTAAAATCAGGAGAGAAGCTACCTATGGAAGAATCTTTTTACCAGACAATCAGCAATATCCTTCAGCATGCAAGAAACTCGGTGTACCGGACTGCAAACACAGAAATGGTCAATGCATACTGGAACATCGGCAAAGCCATAGTTCATGAACAGGGCGGAACAGACAAAGCTGAATACGGGCAGAAGCTCATCGGGGAGCTGTCCGCGCGCATGACTTCTGAGTTCGGAAAGGGGTTTACTGTTACAAATCTTAGGGACATGCGCCAGTTCTATCTCACTTTCCAAAACAAAGAGACACTGCACAGCGAACTGACATGGAGCCATTACCGCATGATCATGCGCGTGGAAAATCCTGCTGCACGTCAGTTCTATCTTGAAGAGACCGTAAAATCCCAGTGGAGCACCAGGCAACTGAAACGTCAGATCAGCACTTTCTTTTATGAAAGGCTGCTTTCAAGCAAAAACAAGGCAGTGGTTGCCGGCGAGATCCAGAAACTGGAGCCTCCGAAGGATCCAAGGGATATTATCCGCGATCCTTATGTTCTTGAATTCATCGGCCTCCATCCTGACGATGATTTTTTCGAAAGCGATCTGGAACAGGCGCTGATTTCCCACCTGCAGAAGTTCCTGCTGGAGCTTGGCAGAGGCTTTTCCTTTGTTGCCCGCCAGAAGCATATCGTCTTCGACGGAAGGCATTTCTACATTGATCTTGTCTTCTATAATTACATTCTGAAATGCTTCGTACTTATAGATCTGAAAATCGGAGACCTGACTCACCAGGATCTAGGACAGATGCAGATGTACGTCCACTACTATGAACGGGAGCTGATGAACGAAGGTGACAATCCGCCAATCGGCATTGTGCTGTGCGCGGACAAAAGTGACTCGCTCGTTAAATACACACTGCCTGAAAATGAGACTCAGGTATTTGCGTCAAAATACAAGCTGTACCTCCCTTCTGAAAAAGAACTTTCAGAAGAGCTTCATCGTGAATACCAGGCAATAAGCGATGCGAAAGACGAAAAAAGCAAATGAATGAACATGATTCTCCGGCTGATAAAGACCGCCCCTCCAAGGTTGGTATCTACTGCCGCATCAGTGCCGGCGGGGTTGCACAGCTGAAAAAACTTTCAGAACAGCTTTCTGCCCTTGCCAGATATGCTGCGGCTCATGACAGCTGGCGCCTTTCTGATATCTATCTGGATATGCCCAATGGCAGAAACAGAGCTCACAGAGAGGAATTTGAGCGAATGTCAGGTGACTGTGCAGCGGGCAGGCTGGACATCATTCTGCTTAAAAACCTGGGCTGCCTTGGCAGCAGCTGCTCAGATATCCTTGCCTTTATCAATGATGCAAAGCAATATGGGGCAAGGGTTATTGCCGTTGATGACAATGCTGGCTCCGGTACCGATACAGACCATGTCATCATTTCGGCAATAAACACAGACTCACCGGCAGAAAAAGGCTCACGCAGCGCTAATATCCGCAGGGGCCTGGCCATAAGCGCCGCTCTCGGAACTAGCAGGCTTTTTAACAGAAAATGCTACGGCTACGATCACGATGAGGACGGAGATCTAATCATTAATGAAGAAGAAGCCCGGATTGTGCGCTGGATCTTTGACGCATACCTGTCTGGGCAGAGCATTGTCTCAATCATCAGACAGCTCCGGGAACAAGGTGTCAAATCCCCGGCAGGAAAGGATACCTGGTACAAGCGGGCCATAGAGACAATGCTGCATAATGAGAAATACATCGGCGACACCATTCTGTTCAAAGGCTCCGGCCGCGATCAGTATGCTCTTGCCGGGAAGCATCCTCCGATTGTTTCCAGAGAAACATTTGAAGCAGTCCAAAATGCAGTCAGACAGCGCTCCCGCAGGAATCACCAATGGAACGGCGAGGTCTGACAGCCTGATGCAGCGCGGGTTTCCCCATTAAGCCTCTGCCGTAAGTGCTTTTCCATGCCTGTTCCTCAGTCCTGCCGTCCTCCCAGCATAATTGATTAAATAATAATCAAATGTAATTCTTTATTCTCCTTAAAGGTTTACCAAAGTCCCTCATATGGCATACACTTGTCAGGAAATTCAAAAGATCCGCAGGGAAGTCTCAGATGAGCAGGAAGATATTCATAACGGGGACAGGCACCGACATCGGGAAGACCTATGTATCAGGGCTTGTCGTAAAGAAAATCCACGACGTCGGGTTCCGCTCCGCCTACTACAAGGCCGCCATGAGCGGCAACGTTAGGGCGCCTGACGGCTCGCTCATACCGGGAGACGCGGCGTTCGTTAAGAAAATGTCCCAGACGCCCGAGCCTCTACCCGACATGTGCCCGTACGTCTATGAGCATGCCTACTCGCCGCACCTTGCCTCAAGGATCGAGGGGAACCCCGTGGAGTTCGGGAAGGTCCACGAAGGGCTCCAGAAACTTGAGCTGCAGGGCTGGGACTTCATCACCATGGAGGGAAGCGGCGGCATCACCTGCCCGCTCTCCTTTGACTCGGGTGAGTTCTATCTCGATGAGATGGTGAAGAAGCTCGGCCTCACCTCAATAATTGTGGCGGACGCCGGCCTCGGCACCATCAACTATGTGGTCCTGACCGTGAACTACATGAAGGACAAGGGGCTTCCCGTCGCCGGCATCATCTATAACCACTGCCACAAGGGCAGCGCCTTCGAGGATGACAACATCTTCATGTGCACCCACCTCACCGGAGTCCCCGAGATCGCCCGTGTCTCGGACGGCGACACCTCACTTGACTGCGACGCGGCGAAGCTTATGGATCTTTACCGGGAGTAAGTCATGGAAAGGACACGCTTCAGCGTCAAGATGCGCTCGAGCCTCGGCTCGGTTCACGGCATGGGCGGCAGGCATATCTCGGGGGCAGAGAGGATAGTTCCGGAGAAATCCCTTGAGGAGACCGTCTGCGAGATGCTCCGGAGGGCAAGGACCCACGAGAGGGGAACCGCTGACTTCATTCAGATCAAGGTCGAGGAGCTTAATCTTTCAAAGGCAGTCCACGCCCCGCTCCTCCGCTTCAGCGAGATAAAGTCCTCCTCAAAGGACGAGGGCCGGAGGATCGCGGCTGAGGAGCTCGAGGCAGCCGGCGTAAGCCATAAGGCAGTTACCGCCGGAATGAGCCTTCTCGGAGCGCTCACCGACAGCATGAGGGGCGCCATGGTGCTTGACGCTGAGACCGGCGAGAGGCTCGACACCCTGCCCCGCCCCGGCACTCCCGCTCCGGATCCAAGAAGAGGCATCCGCTGCAGCTCTATGGACATAGCTGACGAGGACGCGTACCGCAGGTTCATGAAGGCAAGGGGGCTCTACGGAGATCACGCGAGGGAGGCCATGGTCCTCGCCTCCAAGGTGCAGTCGGAGCCCTCAACGGTCGCCGAACTCTGCTGGTCTGACGATCCGGGCTACGTCACGGGCTATGTCGGCTCGAGGAAGAACGGCTACCGCAGGATAACCGTCATGAAGGACTTGGGCGATCCGGTCGGCGGCAGGATTTTCTTTGTCAGGCACGGCACCGACACCGGGAAATACACCGGGTACATGGAGAACACCCCGGTCCTCATCGACACGCCGGAGGAAGGCGATGCCGCGTGACATTCAGTGCTCACCTGAGGCCGCAGCCAAAAGAGAAGATGACGTACGCTTCAGCGTGAAGATGCGCTCAAGCCTCGGCTCAGTGCACGGGAGAGGCGGCAGGCACATCTCGGGCGCGGAGCGGATCGTTCCGGAAAGCGCCCTTGAGTATACCGTCCGGGAAATGCTCAGGAGGTCCAGGACCCATGAGCGCGGCAGGGCGGACTTCATACAGATCAAGGTCGAGGAGATCCGCCTCTCTGAGGCAGTCCATGCTCCTATTCTCAGCTACAGCTCGATCCAGTCATCCTCGAAGGACGAGGGCCGGAGGATCGCGGCTGACGAGCTCATTGCGGCAGGAGTCGGGAGAACTGCCGTCATTGCGGGCTTCCGCCTCCTTGAGGCTCTCCGGGAGAGCATGAGGGGCGCCATGGTGCTTGACGCCGGGACCGGGGAGAGGCTCGACACCCTGCCCCGCCCCGGCGTTCCCTCACCGGATCCGGAGAGGGGCATCCGCTGCACCTCGATGGATATCGCTGATGAGGGAGCGTATCAGAGGCTCCTGGAGAGAAAAGGACTCTCCGGGGATCTCCACGCGAGGGAGGCCCTCGTGCTCGCCTCCAAGGTGGTATCGGATGGCCCAACCGTGGCCGAGCTCTGCTGGTCAGATGATCCGGGACACACCAAGGGCTACGTCGCCTCGCGGAGGAACGGCTACAGGAGGATCTCCGTGATGAAGGATTTGGGCGACCAGCTCGGAGGCCGGATCTTCTTCGTGCGTCACGGCACTGACATCGCGGAGTATGCTGACTATATGGAGAACACGCCTGTTCTCATAGAAATTCAGGAGGGAAGCGATGCTGATTAAGGACATACCGGCCGCTCTTCAGAAACTGAGCGCTGCCGGAGTCTACCGCCATGTTGCGGACTTCAGGATGATCACCCCGACTCTTGCGGAGAGCCCCTCGGGGGAGCGCTTCATCGTCTTCAACTCCAACAACTACCTGGGGCTCACCCACCGGAGGGAGGTCATTGAGGCGGCCGCCAAGGCGCTTCAGTACGGCACCGGCTCGGGAGGCGCCAGGCTCACCTCGGGCTCGTCGTTCGAGATCTCGCGCCTCGAGAGGCATTTTGCGAGGTTCCGCGGCTCAGAGGACGCGCTTGTCTTCAACACCGGCTACATGACGAACCTCGGCGTGCTCTTTGCCCTCGCCTCGAAGGACGACGTCATCTTCAGCGACGCGCTGAACCACGCGAGCATCATCGACGGCTGCCGGATCTCCAGGGCGAAGGTGGTGGTCTATCCCCACGCTGATGCTGAGGCGCTTGAGAAGCTCATGAAAGAGAACCCGACTGACGGGCAGCGCTTCATCGTAACTGACGGCGTGTTCAGCATGGACGGGGACATCGCGCCGCTCCCCGAGCTCGCGAGGCTCCGCGATGAGTACCATGCCTTCCTCATCACGGACGAGGCGCACGCCGCCGGAGTCATCGGGAGGACAGGGCGCGGCACGGGAGAGTATTTCGGGAACCCGGGGCTCTCCGACCTCACTGTCGGGACACTGAGCAAGACCCTCGCCTCGGAGGGAGGCTGCGCCGCCTCGTCAAAGAACGTCATCGAGTTCCTCCGGAACCGCTCGCGCCCCTTCATCTTCTCGACCGCGATATCCCCGTCGACCGCGGCAGCGGCAGACGCCGCCCTCACCGTTTTGGAGAACGAGGGCGGGAGCCTTATGGAAAGGCTCGGTAGGAACGTCGCCTTCATGAGGAAAACGCTCACGGAGGCGGGGCTTCCTGTGGTCCCCGGTGAGACCGCGATTATCCCGGTCATCCTCGGCGATCCGGAGAAGGCGGTGAGGCTTGCCGCAAAATGCCGGGAGCAGCATATCCTGCTCTCCGCCATCAGACCGCCATCAGTCCCGGTGGGCACCAGCAGAATCAGGCTCACGGTGACAGCCGCCCATACAGAGGAGGAGCTGTCCCGCGCATCAGAGACCATTATCAGAGCATTCAGGGAGGAGCTGTGACAGACATCGGACACCTTTGGTACCCCTATACCCAGATGAAGCACATGAAGGCGCCGTTCCACGTAACGGGAGCGGACGGCGTGTACATGCATACTGACAGGGGGGATCTCATCGACTCGACCTCGTCCTGGTGGTGCATGATCTACGGCTACCGCAACGAGGAAATCTGCCGCGCCATGGCGGAGCAGGCCATGAAACTCCCGCATGTGATGATGGCGAACGTCGTCCACGACGGCGCCCGCGACTTCTCCGACCGCCTCGCTGAGATCCTCCCGGGAACGCTCAATCATGTGTTCTTCTCCGACTCCGGGAGCGTCTCGGTCGAGATCGCGCTCAAGATGGGCTACCAGTATTTCGTAAACCAGAAGAAGCCCAGGAAGAAGATCCTCTCCCTCAAAAACGCCTACCACGGCGACACCTTCATGGCGATGTCAGTTGGCGATGACGAGGATTTCCACGGCGCGTTCCCGAAGAACCCTGACGTTACCCACATCCCCGTAACCATTGAGGCGCTTGAGGATGCCTTCAGGAAGGAGGGGGAGCAGTACTGCTCGATGATCGTGGAGCCGCTTCTGCAGGGAGCAGGCGGCATGAAGATGTACGATGCCTCGTTCCTTAAGAGGGCCCGCGAGCTCTGCGACGAGTACGGCGTCATCCTCATTTACGATGAGGTCGCGACCGGATTCGGAAGGACCGGCCACCGCTTCGCGGCTGATCTGGTCTGCCCGGATATCATCTGCCTCGGGAAGGCCCTCACCGGCGGCCACATTGGGCACGCGGCGACTGTCGCGAACGACAGGGTCTACAGCGGCTTCTGGTCGGATTCCAGATCTGACGCGTTCATGCACGGCCCCACCTTCATGGCGAACCCGATTGCCATGGCGGCAGGGCTCAAGTCGCTCGAGATATTCGAGCGCGAGCATACGCTCGAGAAGATAAAGAACATCGAGAGGATTGTGAAGCGCGAGCTCGAGGGCTTCCATCCCGAGGGCGTGAAGGAGACCAGGGCGATGGGGAGCGCCTTCGCGATTGAGGCGGAGAACCCCGCGGATCTCGCAGGATTCCAGGACTTCGCTGCTGAGAACGGCGTGTTCGCGAGGCCGTTCCTCGATGTTCAGTACGGCATGCTGCCAAGCATCATCACCGAGGAACAGATAAAGCAGGTCATTGATGTCATGAAAGCCTGGTGGACAGACCGCAGGAACAGGGGCTGACAGGAGCCCCCGGAAAGCCTAAAGGCCTGCTGCCGCTCAGAAGGCAGCGGACCTAGGCAATCGAATGGCTGCCCAGCGAGCAGAGACACCTCATCGCCTTGATTGGCTGTCTGGCAAGCTCCCTCGCCGCGCTTATGCTCATAGGCTTGTCACACAGGCGCTCCTCCCAGCGGACAATGCTCCAGTAGCGGAGGAGAGACTCCGCAGTCCCGGAAAGCGCCTGCCTGTTGGCGAGATACACCGGATCATCAGGCCGCATCCTCTCATCACCGAAGCGGAGGTCCGCAAGCCAGTGAAGCTCTTCTTCCTGCAGGAGGCACGGCGCCGCAGCCTCGGCGATCCTTGCGAGATTCCCCCTCACCGGCGCCATTGAGGTTATGCACCACGCGGAGGTGATTTTCCGGCTGTCCCTTATTCCGGACATGTCAACCCGGACAATGCTGCCTCCCTCAAGGCCGTCATAGTAAGCGGTGACAAACTGAGGAAGCAGGGAAGCCGGCAGCATGGACACGGTGACTTTCTTTTTCTTCACGTCTCCGGTGTCAGCATGGACTGCCGACGAAAGGACATCCCCGCAGTGCGTGACGAATACATGCCCAGCCTCCTCTTCCAGCGGTCTGCTGCCCGCAGGGACAGTAAAGAGATACTGCCCTCCCTGCGCGAGGACCTCTCCGGCAAGCCCCGGCGGAGCGCTGCTGAGCGGAACAGCCACAACGCCTCCGCGGACATCAAGCATTCTGATGACGCCGGGATCTGACACGTCCTTAAATCGGGGCATTTAAAAATCTCCGTGGTTCCCATAGCCACCTCAGCCAAAAATCCTTGTACACCTAAAGAGGAAAAATGGCAGGTCCTGTATCCCATGGAT